>CAZBSR010000006.1:0-26692 GCA_964494575.1 uncultured Methylophilaceae bacterium
TGACCGCCAACCTGGTCGTGGCTCAATTGCTGTTTCTTGAGGCAGAAAACCCTGACAAGGATATTTCCTTTTATATCAATTCCCCAGGTGGTTCCGTAACTGCCGGCATGGCGATTTACGACACCATGCAGTTCATCAAGCCGGACGTCAGTACCTTATGTACCGGCCAGGCAGCCAGTATGGGCGCGCTTCTTTTGACAGCAGGCGCCAAAGGCAAGCGCTTCATATTGCCGAATTCGCGCGTAATGATCCATCAGCCTCTGGGCGGTTTTCAGGGCCAGGCTTCAGATATTGAGATTCATGCCAAGGAAATCCTGTTCTTGCGTGAGCGCCTCAATCACATCATGGCGCATCACACCGGCCAATCCCTTGAGCGTGTCGCCAATGACACCGACCGCGATAACTTCATGAGCGCGGAGCAGGCGGTAAGTTATGGCCTGGTCGACAAGGTTATTGCCAGCCGTGCAGATGCCGCATAAGATATAACCATCAGTCATTTTAGGAAGTTTTATGGTCTCCAAAGCAGAAGGTGAAAAGCTGCTTTACTGCTCATTCTGTGGCAAAAGCCAGCACGAAGTCAGGAAGCTCATTGCAGGACCATCGGTATTCATTTGCGATGAATGCGTAGATCTCTGTAACGATATCATTCGTGAGGAAGTTCACGGCGAGAGTGGCCTCAAGCCGCGCGACAGCAGCCTGCCGACTCCCAAAGAGATTTGCGAGATTCTGGATCAGTATGTGATTGGCCAGACTTCTGCCAAAAAGAGCCTGGCGGTAGCGGTGTATAACCACTACAAGCGCCTCGGCCAATCGGCACAGAAAGACGATGTAGAGATCGCCAAGAGCAATATCCTGCTCATCGGGCCTACCGGCTCGGGCAAAACCTTGCTGGCGCAAACCCTCGCGCGCGTGCTGGATGTGCCTTTCGTCATTGCCGATGCTACCACCCTGACCGAAGCCGGTTATGTCGGTGAAGACGTCGAAAACATCATGCAGAAACTGCTGCAGAAATGCGATTACGATGTAGAAAAGGCGCAACGCGGAATCGTCTATATCGATGAAATCGACAAGATCACGCGTAAATCAGAAAACCCATCCATTACCCGTGATGTGTCTGGCGAGGGTGTGCAACAGGCTCTGCTCAAGCTGATTGAAGGTACTGTCGCGTCCGTACCTCCACAGGGCGGACGCAAGCACCCTAACCAAGAGTTCGTACAGCTGGATACCACCAATATCCTGTTCATCTGCGGCGGAGCATTCGATGGGCTGGACAAGGTCATTCTGCGCCGCTCGGAAAAAGGCGGTATCGGATTTGGTGCGGAAGTAAAAGGCAAAGATGACGCGCGTGCTATCGGTGAGGTCCTGCGTGATGTAGAGCCAGAAGACTTGATCAAGTTTGGCCTGATACCGGAATTTGTCGGCCGCCTGCCTGCAGTGGCTACACTGGAGTCGCTGGACGAAGCAGCTTTAATGACTATCCTGGTCGAGCCAAAAAATGCGCTTACCAAGCAATATACCAAGCTGTTCAAGATGGAAGGAGTGGATCTGGAATTCAGGGACTCCGCCCTGGAGCTGATCTCAAAGAAGGCGCTGGAACGCAAGACCGGCGCGCGGGGCTTGCGTTCCATCATGGAGCACGCCCTGCTGGAGATCATGTTCGATCTACCCTCTTTGCCGAATTTGAGCAAGGTAGTCGTCGATGAAGGCGTCATTCGTGGCGATACACCCCCCATCCTGATTTACTCGGATGAACCTAGGTTAGCCGAATCTGCAAGTTAGGCAGTGCTCAAGTAAGTGTAGTGGCCTTTGGTCAGTATTTGATTGGCGTGGCTTGATCAAACACTGAACAAACACTTGAAACCCCAGCATTTGCCCCAATGAATGATAAGCGCATACGGTAATTGTGCCGCGTGCGCCAATTGAAGGCCATTCCATGACAGAACAATCTTTACCCGTGTTTTCCCCCGAATCCGGACTTTTGCCGCTACTACCCCTGCGTGATGTAGTGGTGTATCCGCATCTTGTTATTCCTCTATTCGTTGGTCGTGCCAAGTCGGTAAAAGCCCTGGAAATCGCTTCCGAAAATAACAAGCAAATCCTGTTGGTGGCACAGAAGTCACCGAACAACGATGATCCGGATGCGTCTGATCTCTATGACGTCGGTACTATCGCCACTGTCCTTCAGATGTTGAAACTGCCTGACGGCACAGTCAAGGTGCTGGTAGAAGGCGTACATCGCGCCAAGGTGATCGAATTCATCGAGACAGAAGAGTGCTTCGCTGCGAAGGCTGAGCGTATTGAAGATGCACCTGATGCGGATAACGAAACGCAGGCATTGATGCGCACTGTATTTACGCAGTTCGACCAATACGTGAAGCTCAATAAAAAGATCCCGCCGGAAATCCTGACTTCCCTGGCGACGATTGATGATGCCGGTCGTCTTGCCGACACTATCACGGCACACTTGACCCTCAAGCTTGAAGAAAAGCAGAAGATACTGGAGATGTTTAGTGTGACTGAGCGGCTTGAGCATTTGTTAAGCCTGCTGGAAGCTGAAATCGACATACTGCAGGTTGAAAAGCGCATCCGTGGCCGTGTAAAACGCCAAATGGAAAAGAGCCAGCGCGAGTACTACCTGAATGAACAGGTAAAAGCGATCCAGAAAGAGCTAGGCGAGCACGATGAAAACGCCGACCTGGAAGAGCTGGAAAAACGCATCATTGCCGCCCGCATGCCCAAGGAAGCGCTTAGCAAGGCCAATGCCGAAATGAAGAAGCTTAAGCTGATGTCGCCTATGTCGGCGGAAGCTTCTGTGGTGCGCAACTATATCGAAACCTTGGTAGGTTTGCCCTGGAAGAAAAAAACCAAGATCAGCAAGGATTTGCTGGCTGCCGAGGCGATACTTGATGCCGATCATTACGGTCTGGAAAAGGTCAAGGAGCGCATAGTCGAGTATCTCGCCGTGCAACAGCGTGTGGACAAGCTCAAGGCGCCTATCCTGTGCCTGGTTGGACCTCCCGGTGTGGGCAAGACCTCGCTTGGGCAGAGTATAGCCAAAGCCATTAACCGCAAGTTCGTGCGCATGGCGTTGGGCGGAGTGCGCGATGAATCCGAGATTCGCGGCCATAGGCGCACCTATATCGGCTCCATGCCCGGCAAGGTATTGCAAAGCATGAGCAAGGTCGCGGTCAGAAACCCATTATTCCTGCTCGATGAAGTTGACAAAATGGGTCAGGATTTCCGCGGAGACCCTTCTTCAGCCTTGCTTGAAGTGCTGGATCCGGAGCAAAACCATACCTTTGTGGATCATTACGTCGAGGTCGAATACGACCTGTCTGATGTCATGTTCGTAGCTACGGCCAATACCCTGAATATTCCGGAAGCATTGCTGGATCGCATGGAAATCATTCGCCTGGCCGGATATACCGAGGATGAAAAGGTCAACATTGCCATGCGTTACCTGTTGGCCAAACAGCTCAAGACGCACGGGCTTAAGGACACCGAGATCAACGTATCCGAAGCCGCCATTCGCGATATCGTGCGCTACTACACGCGTGAAGCTGGCGTGCGTAGCCTCGACCGCGAGATATCCAAGATATGCCGTAAGGTGGTCAAGGAACTGTTGACCAATAAGCAGAAAGCTGCGGCTGGCAATAAACCTGCGCGGAAAGTCAGTGTAACGCCACGTAATCTGGATAAATATCTGGGTGTACAGCGCTTTGATTTCGGCCTAGCTGCACAGGAAAATCAGGTCGGTCAGGTAACAGGTTTGGCCTGGACGTCTGTGGGTGGCGAATTGCTTACCATTGAGTCCGTGTTAATGCCGGGCAAGGGCAAGGCTATTACTACTGGCAAGCTTGGCGATGTCATGCAGGAGTCCATCCAGGCAGCCATGAGTGTAGTGCGCAGCCGCGCCAAGCGTTTGGGTATCGCGGAAGATTTTTATGAGAAGAACGATATCCATATCCACTTCCCGGAAGGGGCGACGCCAAAAGATGGCCCTAGCGCAGGGATAGGCATTACTACTGCACTGGTTTCAGTGCTTACCAATATACCGGTACGGGCTGATGTGGCAATGACGGGAGAAATTACGTTGCGCGGCGAAGTATTGCCGATCGGGGGGCTGAAAGAGAAGCTGCTGGCTGCTCACCGAGGCGGGATTAAGACGGTTCTAATACCGCAGCAAAATGTTAAGGATTTGGTAGAAATCCCTGAAAATATAAAGAATTACCTCGACATTCATCCTGTCAGGTGGATTGACGAAGTGCTGGAGTTGGCGCTGGAGCGGGCACCAAAAGCCGTAGAGGGGGAAGCAGTGGCCGTTGAGGTCGTTTCGGATGAAAAAGCACCCGAAGCGAACCCGGTGACCAAGCACTGAGCCTGATAATAGCGGGAAAAGGCTTGACAGGGGCTTTGCCCGCTTGCTATAAAGCTTAGCACAGGCTCGCACCTGTCAATTTTCTTAACAATGTCGAAAGGGGATTACACGTGAATAAATCTGAACTGATTGATCAAATCGCTAAAGCCGCTGGTATTTCTAAAGCTGCTGCAGGTCGTTCTTTAGATGCAACTACATCCGCAATCACTAAAGCATTGAAAAAGGGTACTCTTGTGACCCTGATTGGTTTTGGGACATTCTATGTTGGCAAACGTGCAGCTCGTAATGGCCGTAATCCTCGCACTGGTGCCACAATTAAAATTAAAGCTGCAAATTCTCCTAAGTTCAGAGCTGGTAAAGCGCTGAAAGATGCTGTAAACTAGCGCCCTTGTTGGTGGAGCAGGGTGCTTAGCTCAGCTGGTAGAGCGTCGCCCTTACAAGGCGAATGTCGGCGGTTCGAACCCGTCAGCACCCACCAGTCAGAAGTTGTAGGTTGTAAATTTACTGGATAACTAACTGGTAAAAAAAGTTTTAGGAGTGGTAGTTCAGTTGGTTAGAATACCGGCCTGTCACGCCGGGGGTCGCGGGTTCGAGTCCCGTCCACTCCGCCAAAAAAGCGCTAAAAAAAGCGAGCCGAAAGGCTCGCTTTTTTGCTTTGTAGGCATGGATTTCCGTTATTACGCCGTGATTGCACATGACTTTCTCCTAGTCTGTCGTGTACCGTATCCGAGTGTGGTATATTCCTAGCTCAGTTTAATAGGCTGAGCCGCATTGGGCGGGCATGCTGGCAATGTCTGGCAGAATTCTCGTAATCGAAATAAAAGGCATATCGTTATGTTAGATGCAATTCGTGAGCGGTCCAAAGGCCCACTCGCAAAAATCATATTGGCTGCAATTACCATCCCATTTGCATTGTTCGGTATCGACACCTATATGCAGAATGCCGGCTCCAATGTAGCTATCGCCAAGGTCGGCAGCGAAACGGTGACCGCGCAGGAGTACGGCAACGCTATTCAGAATCTGCGTAATAAATTGCAGTCCGAGGGGAAGACAGACCCTGCCATACTGGAAAGTCCTGCTGTAAAGCAATCCGTGCTGGATCGACTGATCAGTGATCGCCTGCTAAATAAAGAGGTCAAGGACGCCAAGTTCCTTATTACTGACGAACAACTGGCCAGATATATCACCGGCCTATCCGAATTTAGCCAGGACGGAAAGTTCTCCCAGGAGCTTTACGATCAGATATTGGCGCAGAATCGCATGACGCCATCGCAGTTTGAAAACTCGATGCGCACCGACCTGAAAATCCAGCAGGCTCGTGAAGGCTTGGCCGCCTTGGCATTTTTACCAAAGGGCGTGGCAGAGCAGACCTTGAAAGTAGAACACCAGTCGCGCGAAGTGAGTGTGACCGAGATTAAAACAACCGATTATTTGCCTCAGGTAAAGATTGATCAGGCACAGGTAAAAGCCTATTACGAAAAAAACAAGGACAAGTTCCATGTCCCGGAGCAGGTTAAGCTGGAATTTGTATTAATGTCTGCCAATACCTTGATTCCAAGTATGCAGGTCTCCGATGATGAAGCCAGGAAATTTTATGCGGATAATGCCGAGAAGTTTCAGGGCGACGAGCAACGGCGCGCTAGTCATATTCTGATTGGATTTGGTGCAAACCCGACGCCGCAAGCCAAGCAACAGGCGCGGGAAAAGGCAGAGAAAGTGCTTGCCGAGGTTAAAAAACAAGGCAGTAATTTCGAAGAGCTTGCAAAAAAATACTCTCAGGATCCAGGATCAGCTGAAAAAGGCGGGGATCTGGGCACGTTTGGCCGGGGCGCGATGGTTAAGCCATTTGAGGACGCTGTGTTTTCAATGGCTCCGGGCGCTGTAAGCGGCTTGGTGGAGTCAGAGTTTGGTTATCACATCATTAAACTTACCGAGATCAAGGGCGCGTCGGAAAGCTATGACAGCGTTAAGCCCAAGATTCATGCTGAATTGATGTATCAAAAAGCAATGGCCAAATTTTCTGAAGAGTCGGAGAATTTCAGCAACATGGTTTATGAGCAATCGAATAGCCTGGAACCCGTCGCCAAGGCATATGGTTTGCAGGTTCAAAAAACCGGCTGGCTGAGCCATGACGACGGCGCCAAGTTTTTCAAGAATGACAAGCTGATGGACAGGATATTCTCTGAAGAAATATTGAAGGAGCGCCGTAACACGGAAGCTATAGAGGCTGCCCCGAACTCCCTGCTTTCTGCACGCGTGGTAGATTATAAGGCCGCCGCGCCGCGTACTTTCGATGAAGTGAAAGCTGGTATCGAGGACTTCCTCAAGCTGGAACAGGCCTCCAAGTTGGCAATCCAGCAAGGCGAATCAGTCCTTGCGACCCTGAAATCGGGCAAGGAAGCTGGAACTCTTGACTGGATTCCGCCGGTAGTGGTGGATCGCAAGAATGCACAAGGGTTGACTAACCTCGCGATGGAGCAGGCTTTCAGGGCAGATACGACCAAGCTACCCGCTTATGTCGGCGCGCCTGATAGCAATAAAGGTTACCTGTTGGTGAAGATAAGCAAGGTTGAGAGTAACCTGCAAAGCGACGAAAAGGTAAAATCGACGGAAGAGCTTGAGCTTCAGTCTGCATTGGCTTCGGAGTATGTCTCGGCGTATCTCAATTCCCTGCGGGCAAAGAGCGAGATTACTATTAACACTGCTCTGATGAACTCAAACCCAGGTAATTAAGATACTTTTAATAAGCTGACGTAAAAAAGGGCGCTTAGCGCCCTTTTTTATTGCCTAACCTTAAGACCAATCAAAGAACTAATCAACGATTCCCGCAACGGTGGTGTTCATTCCCCCATCCACATAGGTGATTTCACCGGTGATGCCCGAAGCCAGGTCGCTACACAGGAAGGCCGAAGCATTACCGACTTCCTCGATAGTTACATTGCGGCGCAACGGGGCATGCTTTTCATTGAACCCCAGGATTTTGTCGAACCCCGATATGCCGGAAGCTGCCAGTGTCTTGATCGGCCCTGCGGATACTGCATTGACCCGAATGCCTTTAACCCCAAGGCTTTGCGCCATATAGCGCACATTGGCCTCCAGGCTGGCTTTTGCCAGGCCCATGACGTTGTAGTTGGGTAAAGTGCGCTCTGCGCCAAGGTAGCTTACCGTGAGCATGCTGGCGTTACGGCCGGCCATCAGCGGCAGCGCAGCCTTGCCGAGCGCTGCGAAACTATACGAGCTTATGTCGTGTGCAATGCGGAAATATTCGCGATTGACTGCATCCAGATAGTCGCCATCCAGCGCAGCCCGAGGCACGAAGGCTACCGAATGTACCAAGATGTCAAAGCCGTCCCAATGTTTCGCCAGCGCGGGAAAGAGCGCATCAATCTGTGCGTCTTCCGCGACATCGCACGGCAGCACGATAGTGGAATCAAAATCGGCCGCCAGTTTGGTCACACGCTCTTGCAACTTTTCTGTCTGGTAAGTGAATGCAAGTTCAGCGCCTTCGCGTTTCATCGCTTCGGCGATGCCATAAGCGATCGAGCGATTACTCAATAGACCTACAATCAGGGCACGTTTGCCGGCAAGAAATCCCATGCTATTTTCCTTCTGTGCGTTTTCTAAATTTAGTGTAATTCCAGAAACCTGGAGCTTTATTTGGATGATCTGCTAATCGAGCCGTTGACAGACCTGGGGTCCAGGGCATCCCTCAACCCTTCACCAAGCAAATTATACCCCAACACCGCAAGCAGGATGCTCAGGCCCGGGAACAGCGATAACCACCATGCGAATTGTATATACTCCTTGCCATCGGTCAGTATATTGCCCCAGGATGCTTGGGGGGCTTGTACGCCAAGGCCGAGAAAGCTCAGGCCGGACTCTACCAGCACCGCGCTGGCAACTCCAAGGACGAAGCTGACGATGATGGGTGTCAGGCTGTTCGGCAATAAATGCGTGAAAATAAGCCTGCCATCCTTCGCGCCGAGCGTCTGCGATGCCAGCACAAATTCGCGCCCACGCAGGCTCAGGAACTCTGCCCGTACCAGCCGTGTTACACCCATCCAGGAAGTCAGGCCGATGACAATCATGATGTTCCAGATGGATGGAGTAAGAAAAGCGATGACGGCAAGAATCAGAAAGAATGTAGGGATCGATAGCATGACATCGACGGTGCGCATAATGATGACATCCACCCACCCGCGATAGTAGCCTGAAACAGCACCGAGAATAATGCCGATGACAGTGGCAATGCCCACCGCCACAATACCGACCATCAGGGAGATACGTGCGCCAAACAGCATGCGCGAGAATACATCCCGGCCCAGGCCGTCAGTGCCCATCAGGTGTTGGGCAGAAGGGGATAGCAGGATGGCCTTGACGTTGATGGCATCGGGATCATACGGGGCGATAAAGGGCGCCAATACTGCCGCGAGCGTGATGCTGGCAATGATAATAAAGCCGCACATTGCCAACGGGTTGGAGAGAGCCTTGATGAACAGGTTGCGATTCATTGCAGAACACCCCGGCGCACTCGTGGATCGGCCCAGGCATAGGCGATATCCGCCAGCAGGTTGCCAAGCAGAGTCAATGCAGAGCCTATCGTCAGGATGCCCATGATGACAGGGAAATCGCGCATCAGCACTGCGTCATAGAACAGTTTGCCCATGCCGGGGATGGCAAAGATCGATTCGGCAATTACCGAGCCTCCGATCAGGCCGGGTATAGACAAACCGAAAATGGTAATGAGCGGCAGCAGTGCGTTTCGAAGCGCATGTCCGTACACCACGGTATTCTCCGGCAGGCCCTTGGCACGTGCAGTCGTGATGTAGTCCTGGTGCAATACATCCAGCATGCCATTACGCACGAATAGCGAAATGCCGGCAAGACCGCTCAGGCCTGAAATAAATACCGGCAGGATCAGGTGCTTGAGGGTGTCGGCAGCTTGCGTGAACCATCCCATGTTTTCGTGGCCGAGACTATGCATGCCGGAGATAGGCAGCCAGTCATGCACGACCCCGGTCCAGTACATGAGTATCAGTGCGAGCCAGAAGCCTGGAATTGCGAATCCGATAAACACAAAGATAGTAATGGCACGGTCTGGCGCACGATTCTGCGTCAGCGCCGAAATAACGCCCAGCGGCAATGCAACGGCTACGATCAGGACGAGACTCAGTACATTGATGAGCAGCGTAATGGGTAGGGCCTCCTGGATCATGCCTTTGGTGATGTTTCCCTGAGCGTCTTTCTTTTGCCAGAATACGGGGCGCTGATGGCTGGCGAAAGAAGCGCCGAAATCCAGTGTCGCCATACGTTTTAGCCATAAGCCGTATTGCACGATGACTGGCTTATCCAGGTTGTAGATTTCGCGCAGCTTCTGCCGCGACTCCTCGCTGGCTTTTGGATTGAAGCTAGCCTCTGACGTGGTAATGTCGCCCGGCGCCAGGTGCATGATCAGGAACGATATCAGGCTGATGCCCACCAGCAGCGGTATCATCCAGAACAGGCGCTTGATCAGATATCTTGTCATTGCACGCTCATTTCGTTGCGACGTAATGGCTGCGGAATGTACCACTCATAGGAGTTGTGGCCGATGCCTGCAGGCGGTGCGGGGTTGTCTATGCCTTTTACGCGCTTATGGATGGCAGGCAAGCCGTAGCCGGCATACAGATAAACAATCGGGCTGTCTTCCAGCAGGATTTTCGCAAATTCATGATAGATTTTCATGCGCTTGTCCGGGTCCAGTTCCAGCCGTCCTTGCTCAAGCAGTTTATCCACCTCTGGGTTGCTGTAGTTGATGAAGTTGAATTGACCTGGTTTATTCTGAGATGAATGCCAGATGCCGAATTGATCAGGATCCAGGGATAAGCTCCAGCCCAGTACGACTACATCAAAATCACCGGTCTTGATAAAACGCCCGACAAAACTGGCCCATTCCAGCTGGCGGATAGTGACATTGATTCCGATCTCCTTGAGTCGCCGCTGTATGAGGACTGCGCTCATAACGCGCTCCGGATTCTGGTTGGTCAATATTTCGAAGGCCAGGGCTTTGCCATCCTTGTCGAGCGTGCCATCTCCATCGTGATCCTCAAAGCCTGCCTGCTTTAACAGCTCCAAAGCTTTCTCGGGATTATAAGCGTACGGCCTAAGATAGGGATTCGACCAGCGTGTGCCAGGCTTGTACGGTGACGAGACCGGTTCCCCCAGTCCTAGCAGTACGCCGTCTATCAACTCCTGCTTGTCGATTGCATAGTTGATGGCCTGGCGCACCCGTATATCGTCAAACGGCTTATGTTTCAGGTTAAACCCCAGATAGGTGTAACTATTGCCGAGCTCCTTGTACAGCGCGATCTTTTTATTGAGATCGGCTCGAGCCGGGAATATCCGCGCATACTGGATGGGGTTCAGCCCCATGGTATCGATATTGTCCGCCAGCAATTCCAGGAATTGCGAGGCTTTATCCGGGATCATGCGCGATACCAGGCGTTCAATTCTGGCCTCGCCCTGGGTGGAATTAGGATTGCGGGATAAGGCGATGCTCTCGCCGTTACGCCATTTGTCCAGCTTATAGTAGCTGCTGCCCACGGGGTTGCGCGCAAAAGCTGTAGTGTTGATATCCTGGCCTTGCAGGATATGTTTGGGGA
This sequence comes from uncultured Methylophilaceae bacterium, assembly GCA_964494575.1. Classification (GTDB taxonomy): domain Bacteria; phylum Pseudomonadota; class Gammaproteobacteria; order Burkholderiales; family Methylophilaceae; genus JBCKUK01. The sequence continues at coordinate 11,020 of CAZBSR010000006.1, forward strand.
GTATCTGCAGGCCTGCCCAGGTATCCAGCGCCGGCGCATAGGGGTGTTGATAGGAAACGCGGAAAGTGAGGGCATCAGGCGTTTCCGCTTTTATGACCAGTTTGTAGTCTGCCCCATAAGGCGTGCGCGTTTTTTCATCTGTGACCAATTGCCAGGTAAATAATACATCTGCGCTTGTCAGAGGCTGGTTATCCGCCCATTTCAGATCAGGCTTGAGATGGAAGGTAATCGTCCTTTGATCGGGTGAAATATCCCACGAGGCCGCCAGCTCGCCCGTCAGTTCAAGATTCCTGTCATATTTGAGCAGGCTGTTGAATATATTGCCTGCAATCGCCGATGCCGCAGATTCGCCTGCAATCATGGCAATCAGCCCGCTGGGTTCACCTGACATGGCGTCAATCAGGGTGCCGCCGGATTCTGCAGGATAGGCTCGGTCATAATTTACCGCATCGGTAGCGAGGGGAGTCTTGCCGCATGCTACCAGTACAATCAAGACCAGGAAGTAGCTTAAATAACGTATGCAAACGGACATGGGGTGCTAAGGCGAGGCTGAGCTAAGGCAATTCGGTCAATGAATTAAGCTTCATCAGGCTTTGTGATGGTGAGCTTGTCGCCGGGGATAATGCGCGAGCCCGGAATATTATTCCATCGTTTCAGGTCTGTGCTTGCCACGTCAAACCTGCGCGCGATGCTATCCAGGGTGTCGCCGCGTTTAACGATGTAATGCGTTTTTCTTTTGCTGGCCATCACTTTGCTGGATTTAGCTGCAACCAACGAGGTTTTGCCGGTTGTCACTACCAACTTTTGCCCGGTTTTCAAACGGGCGCTCTTGAGATGATTGAGTGCCATGAGCTGTTTACTGCTTGTTCCGTAACGCTTGGCAATAAGCCCCAGGCTTTCATTCTTTTTGACGGTATGCCGCGTTGCCTGTGCCGGTTCAATTTCGTCGGCATAGGTCTCGTCTGAAGATGCACCAAAGGATACGCTCAGGTCTGCTGTGTTCCCCGCATTCGGCATCGTAATGGGTTTGGCGTCATTCTTGTTGCTAGGGACTAATAACTGCCGGGATTGGGCAAATTTCTTGCGCGAGGGCAGATCATTTACGTCACGCAACTTGTCCAGGCTGATGCCGAATTTACGCGCGATACTCTCCATGCGCTCGCCGCGCTTGGCGTGATAGGTCTGCCAGCTTACAAGGGGCTTGTCGTAATTGGCCAGGTTGCTGGTAAAGGTCTCGGCAGCACCGACTGGCAGGAGGATCTCATGCACATTACCGCTGGCGGTAATGACGGGCCGGTTATATTCAGGGTTCAGTGAAGAAAACTCTTCAAACGAAATCTCAGCCAGCTGCGCTGCGAGATGGGCGTCTATCTGCTGCGGCGCTGTGACATTGGTGAAGTAAGGGCGATTGGGGATAGTCTGGATCTGCAGGCCATATTGCTCTGGATGGGTCATGATGTTTTTGACGGCCTGCAATTTGGGGACGTAATTTCTGGTTTCGACGGGTAATGGCAGGCTCTCATAATCTGTTGGCAGGCCTTGGCGGCGATTACGCTCGATGGCACGGCTTACCGTGCCTTCCCCAGCATTGTAAGCAGCCAGGGCCAGATCCCAGGAGCCGAACATCACATGCAGTTTTTGCAGGTAACTGAGGGCCGCATCGGTAGCGGCTGTTACATCCCGGCGATTATCCGACCACCAGGTCTGTTTAAGCCCGAAATCCTTGCCTGTGGCCGGCATGAACTGCCAGATACCCGAGGCGCGACTCCGCGAATAAGCCTGCGGATTGAAAGCACTCTCCACCATAGGCAATAGCGCAATCTCGGTTGGCATACCGCGTTTTTCCACTTCCTGCACGATGTGGTAAAGGTATTTTTGGCTACGCTCCACCATGCGTCGGACATACTCGGGGCGCGACGCATACCAGGATTCATGGTTAGCCGTGTATTGGGAATTCAGCTCCGGCATGGCATAGCCGTCCTTGATGCGTTGCCATAGGTCATCCACATGCGCTGCATCGACGCTATTTTCTGGGGCCTCAGCAGTGGTGCCGTCTGGCAGGTAGTTCAGTACGGGGTCTATGTGAGATGTGGTGTTGATATCCAGGTTTGCAGGCGGGTCGCCCAGGATAATGATCTCGTCTCCCAGGACATTGGTCTCGGCGAGTGCAAGGGGCGCCAAAAATGCCGATGGAACTACTAGAATAATCAGCTTTAGTAAAAGCCTAAAAGCCATGTGGCAATTCCTGGGTGCTTGAAAGTATCAAGATAGTAGCGAATGTGAAGCGGGAGCGTCAAGTAAAAGATCAACTTTAAAATCGGCGATTATACTCATGATTAATAATGGTTTCTCATCTCTCGAATGCTGGTAAAAACCGATATTGTGTCATTTTTGATCGTTGCTTTTGTATTCAGGCTGGCGGCCAGTTGAATGGCTGGCTGGTCGCAGCGCAGAAAGGGGTTGGTTTCCAGCTCCAAACCGATGCTGGACGGTAGTGTGGGCTGGTTGGCCGCTCTCAGCTGCCGGGCTTCTTTCTGGCGTTTTCTTAAGGCTTCGTTCTCAGGTTCAAGAGTGGATGCAAAGTGCAAATTATGTTCGGTATATTCGTGAGTGCAATAAACAGCAGTATCTGTAGGCAAGCGGGCGAGTCGTTGCAGTGAGTGGTACATTTGCTCCGGTGTGCCTTCGAACAGCCTGCCGCAGCCCCCGCCAAAGAGCGTGTCGCCACAAAACAGATAATTTGCGCCATAATAAGCCACGTGGCCGAGCGTGTGCCCGGGCACTTCCATCACGGTCAAATCGAGATTCAGCGAGGCAAGATGCACAAGGCTTTTTTCTTCGACTGCTATATGAGGAAAGTCATATAGCTCGTGCCGGGGCGCATAGACCGGGACAGGCCATTGCTGCAATAATGCATCGACGCCTCCGATATGGTCGGCATGATGATGCGTCACCAGGATGCCATCCAGGGTGAGCGATAATTCATTCAGTTTGGCAATAACCGGAGCGGCATCGCCCGGATCAACCACCACGGCATGCGAGCCGTTGCGCAACAGCCATATATAATTGTCAGCGAAGGCAGGGACAGGGAAAATTTCTAACATACTTTTCAATATAGCGCTTTTTAAGCTCTTCATGGTATCCGTTTTCACGACAGGAACCTTGATAAAGGTATGACCATGCTCACGCAAGAGGCATGGCTTGCAACGCCGCTCGGCGCTTACCTGCAAGAGCAGGAGCAAGCCTTGTTTGATGGTGCGGTCAGTGATGTTTTCGGCTTCAATGCACTTCAGATCGGTATGCCGGCCATGGATATGCTGCGCTGCTCACGTATGCCGTTCTCCTTAAAGGCGGGTAATCAGGAAGGCGCAGTATTATGTGATTCCGGGCATCTGCCTTTCCTTACGGGTAGTATCGACCTGATTCTTTTACCGCATGCGCTGGAATTCAGCCCCGATCCACATCAAACACTGCGCGAAGCCGAACGGGTATTGGTGCCGGAGGGGCATATCATGATCACCGGGTTTAATCCTCTCAGTGCATGGGGTTTGAAACGGCCATTGAGTAGAGATAAAGGCTATCCGTGGCATGGAAATTTTCTTACCCTGTTACGGATAAAAGACTGGCTGGCATTGCTGGGTTTTGAGATGGTAGCCGCACGCATGGCGTGTTATGCCCCGCCGTTGGCTAACCCTGTATGGTTGCGGCGATTCGAATTCATGGATAAGACCGGTGGCCGCTGGTGGCCGATGATGGGCGGCGTGTATTTTATTGTCGCCAAGAAGCGGGTGCTGGGCATGCGGGTCATTCGTCCTAGCTGGAGTAAATCCAAGCTCGAACGCAGCCTGGTATCAGTGCCCACACAGAAACATCCCTCACAAAAAACTAACAAGAAAAGAACTGAATATGTCTGATATAAAACACGTCATTATCCACGCTGATGGCGCATGCAAGGGCAATCCAGGCCCTGGTGGCTGGGGCGCATGGTTGGCCTTTGACGGACGCGAGAAAGAGTTGTACGGTGGTGAAGTCCTGACTACCAATAACCGTATGGAAATGATGGCCGTTATCCGCGCGCTGGAACAGCTTAAGAGGCCATGCGAGGTAAAGATTTATACAGACTCGGTTTATGTGCAGAAAGGCATCACCGAATGGATCAAGGGCTGGAAAGCCCGCGGCTGGAAAACCAGTGCCAGGCAGCCTGTCAAAAACGATGACTTATGGAAGCAGCTGGATAGTCTGGCACAACAGCATCAAATCGAATGGATATGGGTCAAGGGTCACGCAGGCCATGCTGGTAATGAGCGGGCTGACATGCTGGCCAATAAGGGTGCCGAGGACTTCATGAAAGCGATAAGTTAAATGAGGCAGATTTTCCTGGATACGGAAACGACAGGGCTATTCCCTGCGCAAGGACACCGCATCATTGAAATTGCAGCGGTCGAAGTGATCAACCGGCGCGTCACGAAAAACCATTTTCATGTGTACGTAAACCCGGAGCGTGAGATCGACCAGGGTGCGCAAGAGGTACATGGCATCACGCTGGAGTTCTTGCAGGACAAACCGGCATTTGCCGAGATCGTCGATGAATTCCTGGATTTTATAAACGGTGCTGAGCTGATTATCCATAATGCGCCATTCGATATCGGGTTTCTGAATGCCGAGCTGGGGAGGATCGACCGCCTCAACGTAGAGCATACCTGTGCCGGCATCATCGATACGCTAAAAATGGCGAAAGACATGCGGCCTGGCCAGCGCAACAGCCTGGATGCCTTATGTCGTCACTTCGGTATCGACAACTCCAAGCGCACCTTACATGGCGCCTTGCTGGATGCTGAATTGCTGGCCGATGTTTACATGGCTATGACGCGGGGCCAGGAAAGTCTCATGATGGATATGGAGGTCACCACGACGTCGAGTGAAATAGCTGTGGTCCGTAGCCAGCCACTGTCAATCATCCAGGCTGATGCAGACGAGCTGCTGGCCCACCAGGCGTATCTGGAAGGCATATCGAAATCGGGCACCTGCCTGTGGAATCAGGCGATAGATGATACTGAAGCCAAGGGGAGCTGACCTTGGAATATAAGGACTATTACAAAACGCTAGGCGTGGAGAGGACTGCGAAGCTTGACGAAATCAGGAAAGCATATAAAAAACTCGCGCATAAATACCACCCGGACGTCTCCAAGGACGCAGATGCCGAGAGGAAATTCAAGGAGGTCGCTGAAGCTTATGCGACGCTGAAGGATGAGGAGAAACGAGCGGCCTATGACGCACTAGGTACCCAGCAGCCCGGGCAACAATTCCGGCCACCACCGGGATGGGACAGCAATTTTACCGGCCAGCAGTTTTCCTATGATGATATTGATCTCTCGGATCTATTTTCCGCTTTTGGTGCAGGGCGCCGTAACGCCGGGCGTCAGGGAAATTTTGCACGGCCCGGTCAGGATTATGAGGTGGCCGCAGAGATTTCGCTTGAAGATGCTTACACAGGCACGATACTGGAGCTTAACCTGAGTGTGCCTGAGTATGATCAGCACGGTCATGTACAGCATGTTCCCCGTACCTTCAAGGCTCGGATCCCGCAAGGTGTTACCGATAACAAGCGCTTAAGGCTGCGAGGCAAGGGCGGCAAGGGTTTTCATGGCGGCCCGGACGGTGACTTGTACCTGAATATCAGGTTCAAGCCGCACCCGCTTTTTCGTGCGGACGGGCATGATCTTTATATCGACCTGCCTGTCACTCCATGGGAAGCGGCGCTGGGCGCTTCAGTAGAAGTGCCCACCCTGAGTGGGACGGTAAAGTTGAAGATCGCCGCCGGCACCAGTACCGGGCAAAAGCTCAGGCTCGCCCAAAAAGGCTTGCCTAAACAGCATCATGAACATGGCAATCTTTTCGCGACCATGCAGGTGGTTGTGCCGCAGGAGCTTAGCGAGCAGGAGAAAAAGCTGTTCCAGGATCTGGCAGAAAGCTCACAATTCAATCCGCGCCGTCATTTCAGGTAGGAGGTGGAGATGATTATTGACCTTACGGATGTCATCTGGCTCGATGAGCAGCATCAGGTCTCTTTTGCGGAATTGGAGCAGCTGTCAGGTCTGACCAAGGCCGAGTTGAATGAACTGGTGGAAAATGGGGCATTGGTTCCAGCGAGCTTGGAGCCATTGACGTTCAACAGCAGCTATATCGTGACGGTACGTACTGTTCGTCGTTTACGTGAGGATTTCGAGCTTGATCTGAATGCGCTGTCGTTGTCCTTGATATTACTCGATCGTATTCGGCAGCTTGAGTCGCAGGTCAAGGAATTGCAAAGCAGTTCAGCGGCCGAACTGAAGCATCGTCCTTAGGAAAACTCAGCCTAAGGCATCAGCCCAGCTATTGGGCGTCTCATACAGCCTTACACGCTCCAGCTTCAGGTGGTTGCCATAGGTATCATGATATTCGGCACGCAGGATTTTAAATGCCTCGGCCGCCATATTTTCCGCGGTGGGGACGGTGTCCATGACCACGGTCTTGTGGGCGGGCAGGGTGTTGAGGAAGTTCAGTATGACCTCATCGCCCTTGTACACCAGGAACGCATGGTCCCAGATATCAACCACAGTCCTGCGGGCGATTGCCTTTACATCCGAGAAGTCCATCACCATCCCGTTTTCTGAAATACCTTCCTGCTGGATGATGTCGCCTGATAGCGTGATTTCAATCGCATAGCGGTGACCGTGCAGGTTGCGGCACTGGCTCTTGTGCGAGGGGATGCGGTGGCCGGCATCGAATTCAAGGCGGGTAGTGATTTGCATGGCCTTATTATATCAGTTGCGCCCAAGGCCGCTAAATGTCAGCGAGGGTACGGATATGTGCAGTGGCGCTATCTGCCAGTGCCGCGAGCTTGTAGCCGCCTTCCAGTGAAGAAACGATACGGTTGCCGGCATATTGCCTGGCGATATCCTTGATGAACCCAGTCACCCAGATATAGTCGTCCTGCACCAGTCCAAGCTGTGCCAGTGGGTCCTGCTGATGCGCATCGAACCCGGCCGAGACGAATAGCATCTGTGGCTTGAATTTGGCCAGGGCAGGGGCGAATTCCGTCAGCACCGCCTTGCGAAAACTTTCCCCATTAGTATTAGCCGGTAACGGCACGTTGATCATGTTGGCGCTGCGGCTGTCTGCGCCGCGATAAGGGTAAAACGGGTGCTGGAAAGTCGAGCAGAGCATGACGCGCGGATCGTTCTTGAATATATCTTCAGTGCCATCGCCGTGATGTACATCGAAATCAATGATCGCCACCCGCTCAAGACCGTGCTGCGTGATGGCGTGAGCCACGCCGGCCGCCACATGATTGAAGATGCAGAATCCGGCAGCATTGGCTCTGCCCGCATGGTGGCCAGGAGGGCGCACACAGCAGAAGGCATTCTTGGCTTTTCCCTTCAATACCAGGTCGGTGGCCAGGATGACTGCGCCCGAGGCATGTAGCGCTGCAGAGAGCGACATCGGCCCCATTGCCGTATCAGGGTCCAGCCTCACCAACCCGGCTTTGGGTGCTACGCTACGGATATGCTGAATGTATTCCCGGGTATGCACTTTCTGCAATTGTTCATCCGTGGCAAGAGGCGCTTCATGTCTCTGCAAGCGCTTGTAAATGCCGTCGGCTATCAGCTTGTTTTTGATTGCCGTGATACGCGCGGGGGATTCTGGATGCGAGCCGTCCATGACGTGCAGCAGGGTATCGGGATGAGAAACGAAAGCGGTTTCCATATGCTACTTATGACAGCTCAGCGAAAAGGCCCTGGTAATAAGCCAGTCGCTCGCTGGATATTTTGCCGGCAGCAACCGCCTGGCTGACTGCACAATCAGGCTCTTGCAAATGACGGCAATTGTTGAAGCGGCATTTGCCCAGGTAGGGCCGGAACTCTATGAATGCGTGTTCCAGCTGTTCGATGCTCAAATGATTGAGCCCGAATTCCTGTAGGCCGGGCGAATCTATCAGGTGCGTATGGGCATCCAGATGATAAAGGTGCGCAGCCGTGGTGGTGTGTTTGCCGCTATCCAGCACCTCGGAGACTTCCCTGGTGCGTATATTCGAGTCCGGCAGCAGGGCATTGACGATGGTGGATTTACCCATGCCGGATTGCCCCACAAGCACGCTAGTATTGCCTTGCAGCCATGCCCTTAATGGAGAGACGTCCTGCTTTGCAGAAAGCGGCTGCACCTGGTAGCCCAGATCCGAGTAGCGCTGCAGCAGTTTCATCGAGCCGGTATTGTCGGACAGGTCGCATTTATTCAGCACAATCAGGGCGCGTATCCCCGCAGCCTCTGCCGCGATCAGGCAGCGATTAAGCAGGGCCTCGTAAAAACTGGGGTGGGTAGCAAGGACAATGATAATTTGCGTCACATTTGCAGCCAGCATCTTGCTGCGATAGGCATTGCTGCGATAGAGCAGGCTGGTGCGCGGCAGGGTTTCTTCGACAACGCCCTCGCTAGTGTCGGTAAGCTTGATGCGTACACGGTCGCCGCAGGCCAGATCAGTTTTTTTGCCGCGGGTAACGCAGCTGATTTGACGGCCGTCGCTTAACTCGACCCCGTAGCGCTTGCCGTAGGCAGCAACCACAAGGCCCTCCAGCATCAATGCCGGTGAAGGAGAGAGCAAGTTACTTTTCAAACTTGTAGTAGGTCTTGTTGAGGTAGCTTGCCACATGCAGCTCTTCATCCTCAAACCAGGTCAGGCCAAGCATGGTGTTGCAGTTGCGGATTTGCGCCAGCAGGCCCTTGGAGGTTTTTACCATCCTGTCTTCCCGGGTGTAGATGGCAGAGCCATCCCCGCCAAACTTGGAAGCATGGCAGGCGATACAGTTCTTCTCCACCATCGCCTTGCCGATGGCGGGATCGCCTGCGGCAAAAGGGTCTGCATGAGCCATGGTTGCTACAATCATTAAACCGGATGTAATCAACAATCTGAACATGGCAACTCCTCTTCAGGTCGGTGTTTCGCGCCAGCCGGTAAGTCTAGCTTGTAAATCTGGCAAGCCTGGATATCCGGATGCTTGCCGGCGGATGCGAATCATAAAAAGCAGAATGCAGCGGGTCCGGTGTCAAGGTCGAGGCATTGTCACGGTAAAGCTTCACCAGGGCCTCTACCAGATGTTTTGCATCTGCGTTCCGGGCGGCATACTCATCTGCTTCAAACTCATTCTTGCGAGAGTAGCTCGCCATCAATGGGCGTAGCAGGAACAAAAATACCGGGCTCACCAGCAGGAACAGTAACAGTGCCATATAGTCGCTTGTACCGGTGACGCCCAGACCAGTGTAAAACCAGGCCTGCTGCTTGAGCCAGCCAAGCAGGGCCAGCCCCAGAAAGCTCACCAGGAACATCAACGCTATGCGCTTGATCACATGATGATGCTTGAAATGCCCCAATTCATGTGCCAGCACCGCTTCAATTTCGTCAGTTCCAAGACGTTCCAGCAGCGTATCAAAAAACACTACGCGCTTGCTCGAACCGAAGCCGGTGAAATAGGCATTGCCATGGCTGCTGCGGCTGGAGCCATCCATGACAAATAGTCCCTGGGATTTGAAACCGCACTTGGTGAGCAGGGCCTCAATACGTGCTTTCAGGGATTCGTCCGTCAATGGCGAGAATTTATTGAATAGCGGCGCGATAAAAGTAGGGTAGATGGCCAGCATAAGCAGATTGAATGCGCTCCATACCACCCACAGGTAAAACCACCAATACTCGCCTGCACCCTGCATCAGCCATAATGCTGCAAAAAGGATGGGGGCTCCCAGTGCGAGGCCGACGATGCCATGTTTGACCATGTCGGTAAAAAACATCTTTCGCGTCATCTTGTTGAAACCAAAACGCTCATCCACCACAAATGTCTTGTAGTAATCAAAGGGCAGGTCGACCAGGCCGCTGATGATCAGGGCGCTCAATATCACAAGTGCACCGCGTACGATCTCGTGCTCCGGCAAAACGCTGCGCCACGAAGTATCCAGCCACTGCAGGCCACCGCCTATGGTAAATACGGCTAACAGAATGGCTTGTACAAATCCTTCAGCGATGACCAGCCGTGTTTTTGCCGAGGAGTAATCCGCAGCTTTCTGGTGCGCATCGAGGCTGATGTTGCCGTTAAAAGCGGCAGGGACATTCCCGCGGTGGGACTGCATGTAACTGATATGCCGACGACCAAGCCAGAAGCGGGTCAGCGTGGTAAGAACGAGTAAGGTGATAAATACTGCAGTGAGCGTTGAAGCCATAATTTTTCAGGTTTTCAGTTAAACTAATAGCATTATAGAAGCATCGATTGAGGGAAGGTTCATCAATCGCACCCCAACAATCAATTTTAATGGAAATCATGATGGCACAAGACAACGACAACCTGATCTGGCTTGATATGGAGATGAGCGGATTATTGCCGGATACAGACCGTATTCTGGAACTTGCCGTGGTGGTGACCGATGCAAACCTGAATGTGCTGGGCGAGTCTCCAGTTTTGGTTGTGCACCAGTCCGATGCAGTGCTGGATGGTATGGACGCCTGGAATAAAGGCACGCACGCACGCTCCGGCCTGATCGAGAAGGTCAAGGCTTCTACACTGGACGAAGCAGGTGCCGTGCAGCATATGGTCGAATTCCTCAAGCCTTTTGTGGCAGCAGGCAAATCCCCCATGTGCGGCAACTCGATTTGCCAGGACAGGCGCTTCATGGCGCGCTACATGCCTGAGCTGGAGGCGTATTTTCATTATCGCAATCTGGATGTCAGCGTGTTCAAGGAGTTGGCGCGGCGCTGGAAGCCGACAGTGTATTCAGGCTTCAAGAAGGCCAGCAAACATGAGGCGCTTGCCGATATATACGAATCAATAGAAGAGCTTAAGTATTACCGCGAGCATTTCATCAAGCTGGATTAACGGTAAAAAAGAAGGGTGCACAAGGCACCCTGAGGGAGGAGATTTAAAGCTTTGGAGGAAGCTCATCATTACATAAGCATGAAGCGTGCCAATTAACTCTATTCCCTAAAGCTCGGAACATAAAAAAAGCCTCATTAGAGGCCTTTTTTCAATATAAAAAATGCTTATGAATCAGGCCGAGACCAGCCTGGAATATACGTCCAGATAGGCCTTGGCACTTTGATCCCACCCTAGGTCAAGCCTCATGCCATTGCGCTGAATCTTGCGCCAGATGGTTTTATTGCCGTAATAAACCAAGGCGCGCTGTATGCTGGCAAGCAGGTGTTTTTCTTCTGGTACCTCCATCACAAACCCATTGGCAGTGCCCTTTTTCAGGGTGTCTGTGTTGCTATCCTGCACCGAATCAGCCAGACCGCCGGTACGTGTCACCAGAGGCGGCGTCCCATAACGCAATCCGTACATCTGGTTGAGGCCGCAGGGTTCAAAACGAGAGGGCATGATGAAGATGTCGGTGCCTGCCATAATTTGGTGCGATAGCGGCTCGTTATAACCAATAGTGACACTAACTTGGTGCGGGTAATCCAGTGTTAACTGTGTGAAACCTTCCTCCATCTCGATTTCGCCATTACCGAGCGTGACAATCTGGCAACCTTGTTGCAGCAACGGTTCTGCGACTGCCAAAAGCAGGTCAAGACCTTTCTGCTGTGTGAGCCGGCTGACGACCCCCAGCAAGGGCGCATCTGTTGCTTCCAGGCCAAGCTGGGCCTGAAGCGCTTTTTTAACGATTTTTTTGCCTGCCAGATGTGCGGCATCATAATTCTTTGGCAGGTGAGGGTCCCTGGACGGATCCCATTCCTGAGTATCGATACCATTCAGGATGCCGTGGATATCATGCCCGCGAGAAGCGAGCAGGCCTTCCAGGCCGAAACCATATTCAGCGGTCTGGATTTCACGTGCGTAGGTTGGGCTGACCGTGGTGAGGCTATCGGAAAAATAGATGCCGGCCTTGAGGAAAGATAGCTGGCCATAGTATTCAACGCCATGAAGTTGGTAGCTGGAGGCTGGCAGTCCAAGTCGATCAACCCATTCTGCAGGGAAGCAGCCTTGAAACAGCAGGTTATGGATGCCCAGCACCGATCTGGCGAGTTTCAGCTCGGGGCTGGCTTCCTTCATGTAGTGCATATAGGCAGGGGTCAAGCCCGCTTGCCAGTCATTGCAGTGGACGATATCCGGTACCCAATCAGCTAGCGGGCTGTCACTGGAGCTTAATAATGCAGCGACCTTCGAAAGAATGCCGAACCGCAGAGGGTTGTCCTCCCAGTCCAACCCGCTTTCATCCACATAAGGGCCGCCAGTGCGCTGATAGAGGCTGGGACAGACGATCGCCAGCACCGGCACTCCAGTTTCCGGCATTTTTCCCAAAATCAATGTGACAGAGCCAATCAGTGGCAGGTCATTGATGGTCACTATTGGTTTTGCATCGAGCAAATTATCCAGCACTGGCTGATAACCGGGAATCAGCAAGCGCACGTCTGCGCCGGTCTCGCGCAAGGCTGCAGGCAATGAGCCGCTTACATCGCCCAGACCACCTGTTTTAATTAAAGGATATGCCTCAGAAGTAACGAATAAAATGCGCAAAACTGGAGTCTCTATTTAATGAATCTCAGGTACTTAATCGCACGCGGGGATTGAAAAAGGCTTGTTATTGAATGTATTTTCTCTCTCCATCATACTGGCGACTAGCAGTGTAATCAATGCCGTTAAATAATCAGGATAAAATCATGGGAGCGAGCAGTTTTCTGGCGGTGGGTGTGGGTGCGGCATTAGGCGCATGGTCGCGCTGGGGTTTGAATGTGGCACTAAATCCACTTTTGCCATCCCTGCCATTGGGCACGCTGGTCGCCAACCTTGTCGGCGGCTACCTGATGGGCCTGGTGATGGGAGTGTTCGCGCTTGGCAGCAGCCTGACTCCCGAGATGCGGTTGTTCGTTACTACTGGGTTCCTGGGCGGGCTGACCACTTTTTCAACCTTTTCCGGTGAGGCGGTTTATCTGCTCTCTCGTGGTGAATATGGCTGGGCTTCGGCACATGTGCTGGGCCATGTGATAGGGTCGCTGGCCATGACAGGGTTGGGCATTCTTACCGTGCAATTACTACGGAATTGATCAAGGCGGTTAACGCTTATTTGCTAGCTTCTAGCCGACCTTAAGCTACTGAATCCTATGAATCAATCCTATCAATCAATTGGTGTAGATACACTTCTTGCCGGAAGGACGCCGATTGATATTGGACTTTGGGGCATAGCCTTCCTGGCTATTTTGGCAGCGATCGTCCTGATGCTGCGATCCGAGAAGCGCCAGTTCTCGGCCAAGGGAAAAGGCAGTAGCTGGCTGTGGCTGCGTCTATGGACGCTACCTATCCTGATATTGACTGTGGTTGCCGTGCTGCCGGCGACGCGCCTTGTTTCCGGTATGGAAGCGCTTTTTTATTTTTATGTAGCACTGTTTACCTTAGCCCCCATCGTCTGGTTTGGTTCGCACTGGGTGATCGGCTCCATGCTTAAGCCGAATCTGACAAAGAGCGAAAGTACCAGCATGGCGCTGATGGGGCTGCTCATATTAATTGGCACGCCGATAGTTATTGGTATGTTGCAGGGGCCGCTGTTTTTAGTGTCTCACCGGCTGAATGAACGAATACTCGCCAGTGTGGATCACGCGCCGTTGCCCCTTGATCCGCAGCCTTCCCGGCATTTTCGCCTTGGCGATGCCGGTGACATTTATACACAAACATTCCGCGCACCCGCTGGCATCCATATCGAACGTATCGAAGCATTGCTGGGCAGTGGCTGGAATGACACGAAAACAATGTGGCATGCTTACTTCTGCCGGCAGGGCGAGGATTTGCATATGGCATGGTCGAATGGCATGCCTCCACCATTAAAGCTGTTTTGGCATGATGCTAACGGTGAGCGGAGGCAGTCGGAGCTTCGTCTCGACCCTGCGGTATCCAAAGCGTTGCCAGTCATTGATTTTGTTGTCGGTTGGCGCAATGATGGCATTGACCTGCCTGTGCCGATTCACAGGGATAATATCCAGCTGGGTTGGCGTAACGAAGGAGGTATTTATTATCGTCCGCTGAACCCGCTGCAGAAAGGAGAGTCCTTCGAGAATGACTGCGTGATGAAAGGCTATAACCGCGCGGAATGGCGAACCGAAGGCCCAATAGCTGCAATGACGCTGAGGTTTCAGTCGTTAGGGCAGGCGGAAACTTTGCACTATGAAATAGAACGGTAGAAAATAAGCACGAAGCGCGTCATCCATCCGCGAATTTAATTGATTAAATTAGGGAATTTGCCTATAATCGCGGACTTTTCCACCTTGGTTCACCGTAACGCATAACGGGAGCCTATAATCCAAAAGGAGAGTTTATGCGACACTATGAAGTAGTCTTTATCGTCCATCCGGACCAGAGCGAGCAAGTGCCAGCGATGATCGAGCGTTATCGTACCCTGGTCACTTCCAACGGCGGTGCCATGCACCGTCTTGAAGACTGGGGCCGTCGCCAACTGGCTTACCCGATCCAGAAAATCCACAAAGCGCATTACGTGCTGATGAATATCGAATGTAACCAGGCTGTTTTAGATGAGCTTGAGCTTGCATTCAAATTTAACGATGCTGTGTTGCGCCACCTGACCATGAGCACCAAGACTGCCGTGGTTGATCCTTCTCCGATGATGAAGGAAGAGAAGTCGCGCTCAGTATTGAGCCGTGAGCCAGCTCCAGCAGCTGCGACTCCAGCTCCAGCAGCTTCCGCCGCAGCGACTAACGCTGCTGTTGATGCTTAAGGTACAAACTAAAAGTTGAATTGCAATAAGCTGGAGTTGACTGGCGAAGTGATGCAAATGGCAGCGCTGCGCTACACCCCGGCAGGAATACCAGTATTGAGTTTTGTAGTGCGGCATGTTTCTGAGCAAGTTGAAGCGGGCATGCAGCGCAGGGCGGAATGTGAGGTAACTGCAGTCGCAATAGGCGAATTGGCAGTCAAGTCACAAGGCATTGAAGATGGGGCAGCAATCAAGGTTTCCGGATTCCTCGCCAAACGTAGCCTGAAAAGCACACAGCTGGTGTTACACATAAACCGATTAGAGATTATTTAAAGGATTACTGACATGGCACGTGATATGTTCAAACGCCGCCGCTACTGCCGTTTTTCGGCAGAGGGCATCAAGGAAGTAGATTACAAGGATGTAGAACTGTTAAAAGATTTCATCAACGAAAACGGCAAGATCATTCCTGCACGTATTACCGGCACCAAGGCACGCTATCAGCGTCAATTGACCGCCGCTGTAAAGCGCGCTCGTTTCCTTTCACTCTTGCCATACACTGACAAGCACTAAGGCCGAGGACTAAGGAAAACATCATGCAAATTATTCTTTTAGAAAAAGTAGCAAACTTGGGTAACCTTGGCGACGTGGTCAAGGTTAAAGATGGCTACGGCCGCAATTTCCTCATCCCGCAAAAGAAGGCCAAACGCGCAACTGAAGCCAACAAGGCTGAGTTTGCTGCGATCCGCGCTGAGCTGGAAAAGCAACAGGCTGCATTGCTGGCTGCTGCACAGAAGCGTGGCGAAAAGCTTGCTGGCTTTATGCTGCAAGTAACGCAGATGGCTGGTGTGGATGGGCGTTTGTTTGGCTCTGTAACCACCGGCGATATTGCTGAAGGCCTGACTGCTCAAGGTTTTGAAGTAACCAAGTCTGAGGTTCGCATGCCGAATGGCCC
>CAZBSR010000007.1:0-26510 GCA_964494575.1 uncultured Methylophilaceae bacterium
AATACAATTAGAGCCTACCGAGACTATGCACGTATTTTTCTAAAGCATATGGAAGACTATGCTGATTTGGAACAGATACCGATAATAGAAATTGAAAACTTCATAAACATGAAGGTAAAAGAGGGTCGGATAAGCGTTTCCTATCAAAAGGGACTAGTAGGTTCCATTAAAAAACTATACATGCTCTTGCTAGGGAAAAACATCAAGTTAGATTACTTATATCCCAAAAGGCGTTTTGACAGCTTACCTAACTTCTTTTCCAAAGATGAAATAAGGAAGATTTTAGAATGTACCTCTAATTTAAAACACAAGGCTTTACTTATGTCAATCTACAGCTGTGGATTAAGGCTCAGTGAGGTTTTAAACTTGAAAATTACCGATGTTAAATCTTCAGATAAATTACTGAGAATAAGTCAAAGTAAGGGTAATAAAGACCGTATGGTATCATTACCCGATAGGTTATTAGTAACTTTAAGAGAATATATTAAAGAATACAAACCAAAGGTTTATCTTTTTGAAGGTGCTTCTGGTGATAGATATAGTGAACGTAGTGTACAACTTGTACTTAAACAAGCGCTTTCCCGAGCTAAAATAGCCACTTCAGGCACAGTACATACGTTGCGGCACTCATATGCTACACATCTAATCCAAAGTGGAATTGATATTCGTGTAGTCCAGGAACTATTGGGTCATCAATCGATTAAAACTACTCAGATATATACTCACATTACCGATGTAAATAGAACAAATACGCCAAGTCCTTTAGATTTTCTTTAATATCTCTGGCAAAAAGATCCTGCTAAATCTAAAAACAGATAGTTTACCTAACTTAATCTAACCTTGCTTAATTTTATATCTGTCCGCAAGAAATGATTTTCTGTCTGCAATATGTCCGAAAACACAAAAGCCACTGATTTCTCAGTGGCTTTTGTCTGGGTGGCAGGACGCTACCACCATACTCTAAATATCTTACTATCAATGAAATACAAAAACTACTCAACCTTGTTCACCCTTTTGTTCACGGGAACTGTTGAGATATAAAGATAAACAATATCTGTGTAAGATACTAGTTATCAATGCAAAGATATTCTAATTCTTGTAAAAACTGATAATCTCTATTAAGCAATTGCCAGAACCCAATAAAAAAGGCTTCAGGACTGGTTTTCTTAAGCTTATTTATTTTCTATAATCGGAATGAGAGATCGTCTATACCGCACTGAATTTATTTGGAAATTAATAACAACTGTTCTTATTATTTCTAAAGAGATAAAATCATCGCAACTGTGATTTTTCCAGACTAATCTATAGTTTGCTAAAATATTATTCCAATCTTTATACTTATCTAATGCCCTTAAAAAATAGAATTATAGTGAAAAATAATTCTTCTCCCCAGTAAACTATAATAAGCACTTCAAAAATCACGTTCATTTTTTAATAAAAAATGAACTCATGATCATTATATGTTCAATTTTATTTCGTTAATTTGCAATGCGTTCATTATATCACTAAATCTGAACACATATGGCTTACGATAGAACAAAACCCTTTAATAACCTTCCTCCTCTTCCTCCTCAAAAAAACATTGAAGAAGACATCGAAATATTAAAAAAACTAGTCATAACTTCTAGGGCACTTGCAACAACGAATAGCAGCGTACAGCGTTTGCCAAATCCATATATGCTTATCAATACAATTGCTCTCCAGGAAGCAAAAAACTCCACCGCTATTGAGAATATCTTCACTACAGAAGATGAATTATACAAAGCGGTATCAGACTCCATAAAAGAGAGCAACGCCAATCCTGCTACAAAAGAGGTTTTAAGGTATCGAGAAGCACTTTGGCATGGTTATGACCAACTTAAGGAAAAAGACAATATTAATCTCGAATCCATTATAAGTATTTTTCAACAAATCAAAAATTCGTCAAGCGGGCTGCGTGCACCTCAATCACTTACTGTGATTCAAAGAGGTCAAAGTGAATTTCGCGCAGGGGAAGTCATCTATACCCCACCGAGAGGTGAAGGGATTATTGAAGAAATGATGAAAAATTTGTTAGGCTATTTAAACGATGATGAAAAATTTCCGGCAGATCCATTAATCAAGATGTGCGTAGGACATTACCAATTTGAGGCAATACATCCGTTTCCCGATGGGAACGGTAGAACAGGGAGAATTCTAAACCTGCTCTATTTGGTTCATAAGGGACTTCTGAACCAACCTGTACTATACTTATCCAAATATATTATCATAAACAAGGATGATTACTATTATAATTTGAGTGTAGTGACCCAAAGAGGATCATGGAAACCTTGGATTTTATATATGCTGGATGCAATTGAAAAAACTGCCGAATTAACCAGTCAGCTCATCATTAGTATACTGAAGCAAATGGAAGCCACACTGGAATATGCCAGACCTCAAATTAAATGGTACAATAAAGAAGTAAACGAATTGATCTTTAGTCAACCTTATATCAAACCAAAATTGCTTGGCGACACCCTTGGCATTTCATCTAGAACAACCTTAACTAAATACTTTAACGAACTCGTTGAAAACAAAATCCTTTCTCCCAAAAAAGACGGAAAAGAAGTGTTCTACATTAATGATGATCTTATTAGGATACTAGAAGGTTAATATATTTTTGCCCTTAAATTCAACCTAAAGCTGAAAAGGTATGTTCACAAATAAATAAAACCTGGACATATCTTTTTTATCTCCAAAACAATGGACATAAAACACACATATGTTCATTAACTCGGAAATAATGAACACGTACTAAGGGTTTGCTAAAGCCGTAAATGAGAGAGGCTAAAATTATTGCTGCACCTCTCTAATAAAATCCTCATAGGTGAATACATACCTCTTTGGCAGTCTAGATATCTTATCTTGTATATAATCAGCTACTTTCATTCGTATATAAAAAATAAATACCCCAATAAATGTCCAGTTTTTTCGATAATAAACTGGACATTCATCGCTGCTAATTTTTATAATCCTCGAAGATTCACCAAAATCATTTCTATACTGATATCCAAGTTATACGAATATAGTTTAAATTTCAAAGCAACAGCTGAATGATAAAACTTCTACTACCAATCAGAATGTCTTTACCTGGCTGCTGTCTTAGTTCACGAACGGTGTCAGCGATGGATTGATGAGAGAAGCGAGCACTTGTGCAGTTGGTAAGATGATCATGGACCTCATCCAAATAATGAATATCTTGGACATTTACTGGGATAAGTACTACTGCTTAACTAAATTCCTTCTACACTCCTGTTATTTTAATTATAGCTTCGCTTTATTTATTATACTTAATAACCTTTTTCCAGTCTCTGTAATCTTATAACGCTGATTGGGATGGGTACGAGTATCAGGATACTCTAATTGAACCCATCCGATGTCAATCAATGGATCCAAAAACTTTTTCCGATTAAACGTCTGATTACTTAATTCCAAATATTTAAAGATGTCTTCTCTTTTTACCCAATTAACTGTTTCTTCCAGAATATCCAAAACCTTTCCATGGACCTCCTTGTCAAGTACAGATAAAGCTTGGTTAGTAGCTTGGTTAGTAGCTTGGTTAATAAAAGCTATCAAATCATCCAACGTACTAATAGAAAACGGATTAGCTCGGTTACCAACTTGGTCATTTTCTTGAACACTAGTCTGGAAAAGCTCATGAGCAGGAAGTGTAACTAATACATAAGTTTGATCGTCGGTTTCAAATATTGGAGCAGGTTATCCATTCTTCTCCATCGCATCATGCACTGGTTACAAGTTTTGTCTCGTGGGACTTAGCTAGAAGCAGACTAGCTATCCAAGAGCACCCTTCCATCAAGTTCCCTCAACCTTCCTTCCTTCACCAGCTCATCTAGTACATAAGTAATGATTTGATCGATCTGTGACCCTACTTTGGCAAAACCAAAAACTTTAGCCGTAGCACGAA
This sequence comes from uncultured Methylophilaceae bacterium, assembly GCA_964494575.1. Lineage (GTDB taxonomy): Bacteria > Pseudomonadota > Gammaproteobacteria > Burkholderiales > Methylophilaceae > JBCKUK01. The sequence continues at coordinate 3,947 of CAZBSR010000007.1, forward strand.
TTAGATCTTCCTTAACCAAACTCAAGTTATTGTTCATAATATCTAAAACGGCTACTTTAATTTCTTCTGGTGCGATATCATCAATTACCTTCTTTTCTGTAGAATTATCTCGATAATAATCAATTCGTGATGATAGCTGTTCTGTATTCCAGTAAAAAGTTTGATAAGTTGATATGGCACTCATCTGAGGAAGTTCGTCAACGATATCCTTTAAATAGCTAGTAAGCTTGGTACCTGCACGGGAAGTATTCCATAATTTTAGAATTTTACGAAACAGGTAACTCTCGCTAATAGGGGCTTCAATTTGAATAATTTCCTGAATCTGTTGTAGCAATACCGATCGATTTTCGTAGTAATAAATGGATTCCGAATTTGCATTCCACATTGGAAGAATATCGACAGCCTTATAAGGTTGCATTTTTTCTGAGACAGCCTCTTCTTCCGTCACGATTGAAATGCTACTTTTTAACCGAGCTTCAACCTCTATACTTTCTTCTTCTTTAATTGGGCATTCAACGGGCGCACTTAAAATCGTTTCAATATGCTCTTTTATCTCCTTCACGATTTTCTCCTTATTTTTAACCCAATCTAACGTCCATATTCGGTAAATATTCCAACCGAGAGATTCTAAAACGCTCGGAATTAATAATTCTCTATCATTAGTGGTTTGTGTATTATAATAATTTTTACCGTCTACCAGAATTCCCAAAACATATTGATGTCCGTGCTCGGGATGCATAATCCCAATATCAACACGATAATCAGATGTTCCAATTTGTGTTTTTACTGATAAGCCATTTTGACCTAAATATCGTGCAATTGAATTGACCAGAGATTGCTTTTCACTAAGTACACTTATGCCTTCACTACTGTTCAACTGCCCCTTTTCAGCAAAATTCAAAAATGCTTTAAGTCCCCCCACTCCTTCAGATTTGGTTCGATTCAAATCGATTTGATCGCCTTTAATTGAAGAAAATACTTTCATCTCATAACGTGCTCTAGTCACCGCAACGTTTAATCTTCGCCAGCCACCATCGCGATTAAGTGGTCCAAAATTCATGGAAACCTTTCCATCTTCGTCAGGTCCGTAACCAATAGAAAATAAGATAAAATCACGTTCATCACCCTGAACATTTTCAAGATTTTTTATAAAAATAGGTTCTTCAATATGCATTCCTCTTTCCTCCAGATCTGGATATTTGGAAAATAGTTGTTGCAGTAAATCATCAATTAAACTTTGTTGTGCCTGACTGAAGGTAACAACCCCCAACGATCTCACTGCATTACGCTCTAAATGGCTTTTTATATACTGGACAATGGCTTCAGCTTCGACTTTATTAGTCCTGGTTTTACCTTTATCATAGAAACCATCAACATACTCAAGCGTCACTTTTTTATCTAAATCGTCATGTGAAGGGAAAGTCAATAATTTATTTTCATAGTAATTGGTATTACTAAATGAAATTAGACTTTCATGTTTACTTCTATAGTGACGCAATAAATATTTGGACGGGATGGAAAGAGCCAAGGTATCATCCAATATGCTCTCCAAATCCTCTAGCTCCATATTGTCCTCGTCTATTTTAGAACTTGAGAAGAAACTAGTGGGTGGCATTTGCTTTGGATCCCCTACGATAATGGCTTGCTTGGCTCTAGCCAGAGCACTTACCGCCTCAGAAGTTGGTAACTGAGAGGCTTCATCAAATATGACCAAATCAAAATGATCGGTATTTACATCAAAATACTGTGCGACCGAAATTGGACTCATCAGCATACAGGGTTTTAATCTGGGTAAAAGCGCTGATATCTGATCAAACAACCTCCGAATGGTAATCCCTCGGCCTTTATTGCGAATTGCTCTCTGCAAGATTCCAATCTCGGAACTCTTGACCGCTTCCTGCGCTAGATTCGGAATTCTACTACTCAGCTTTAGAATTAATTGATTTTTTGTAAGCGTGATAAACTCTTTATGTAAAGCCTTGTATTGTTGAATTAAAGCCTCGTATATACTTGCATCAAATGAATTTAAAACATCCGATTGATCCACCGTTTTTACAAAATAATTAAGGTGCAGAATACTTTCCAGTTCCGTTTCTAGATTATCTTTACGGATCTTTTCGTCCTCTAATAAATCAATCAACCAAGATAGTTTTAATTGGACTGCCTTTTCTTTATAATAATTATATCGAATCCAGTCTTCCAGCTTATCCAAGTTGCTTTTTATTAGGATTAACGAATCAACATCGGGAATAAGTTCTAAAAACTCTAACAAGTCTTCCTTAACTCCATTAAAATTTCTTAGCTCGTCTACTGCTGAAGGAATTCTATTTTTCAATTCTTTCTTCGAGTAAAAGTGCTTTAACCAATAGACGAAGTTCTCGAAATACAGCGATTGAGCAAGTTCCTCTATTTCTTTTAATTGTGATAAATCCTGGCGAATGGCTTCAAAATCAAAACTATTCCCTAAAATATAATGATTGGCAATTGCGCTCACCGAGTGATATTGCGGCTCTTGAAGCTTTTTTGACAGTGACCTATACTCTTCTAGTTGCTGAAAACATTGATCGATCTGTTCTTCAGAACTTATTTTATCCTTTGCGAAACCATTAAAAAACTGTTTTACTTTCTGCTGTTTAAGCCACTTGGGTAAAAACCAAGTATGTTTTGACTGGTTCCAACTCGATTCAATAATTGACGTATCTGCATCAAGGAAACGAGTATTGAAACGATGCAGCAATGACTCTTCAATCGTTTGTTTTTGTGATTGCAAATTAATCCAATTGATTAGAAGATTTCTTTGTCGGGTATCGAAATACAAATCAATAATAGATTCGTTAAATGAAAAACTGAATAACTTTTCCAAAAATGTGATTAATTGAGAATCCTTCTCACTCCAATCATCTGGAAGATTTAACTGGTAATCGGAATTGATTTGTGCGATCCTTTTTACTGACTCTATATAGTTGTCTATATCTTTCTCGATATGACCTTTATGCGAAAAACTCTGTTCTTTTAGTTTGATCAAACGCAAAGGATGCAAAGAGAAAGAAGGCATCTTCTTGCTTAGCTCACTAAAAGGAATTACCCAATCTTTCCAGCTGTTCCATACATGACTGTCAATTTTATCAAGTGCTAATGGAAGTATCCAATCATCCTGAATATCAATCTGGTGGGTATCCAAATAGGAAATTGAATCATATAATGTCCAGCCGACCGCAAAAGGTTTATGCAATACGTCTACATAGCGACTCAATTCTTTTTTACGTTGATCGATACGATCGGCTTCTTGATCGAAATCGACATGACTTTGATATTTTGGTACTTCCAAAGAAGATTCCAATTGTTTTAACACATCTGATTTTTTGGACTTATTGGAATGTAGTTCTAAACAAAAAGGCCCCAAGCCTATTTTCTCTAGACGGCTATGAACTACATCTAAAGCAGCTTTTTTAGCCGAAACAAATAATACCTTTTTATTATTGGCTAGGGCATCTGCTATGATATTGGTAATGGTCTGAGATTTTCCAGTTCCTGGAGGTCCATGCAAAATGAAGCTTTTATCAGCATTGGAATTCCGTACAGCATCCAACTGCGAATTGTCTGCAGCAATCGGTAGGGTTAATTGGGAAGAAGCCAGTTGTTCCAAATCATCGTCCCCTTCAACGAGTTGCAATGTGTCACTGAGTTTACCCTCAATCAAGCTTTTAACGATGCTACTCTTCTGGATCTCTTCCGAATACTTGGATATATCCTGCCACAGAATTAATTTATTAAAAGAGAAATTTCCAAGAACCAACTGCTCCAAAACATCCCATCCTTCAAGATTTAAAATAGCTTTTCTGAAAATAGTCATCACTTTAGGAACATCCACGCCGGAATCATCCATTGGTAAAGTCTCCAGGCTATTTAAATCGAGCTTATACTCTTGCTTCAAGTATTCAAGCAAGGTAATATTGATCATCGTTTCCTCTTCACGACTTCGCAATGTAAATTTTGAATTCACCGACCTTCTCGACAATTCAACTGGAATTAATAAAATAGGTGCAAATCGCTGTTGTTGCTTATTCTTTGGTTCAAACCATTTCAACAATCCAACACCTAAATACAAAGTACTCTTTCCATTTTCCTCTTCCGAAAGTTTAGCATTTCTATAAAGATGAATCAAAATGCTATTTAAGTCTTCTTCATGATAATACGTCAACAGTCGATTGTACTTAAATTCGTCATCTGCCAATTTGAATAAGGGTTCCGAAGGATGCAGGGGCTCCGTATACAAATTATAACGACGTAAAATCGCCTGGTTGTTATTGGGCTGGATGGCATAGGATTTACCATCAGCCAAGGTGTCTTCAAGCAAATTTATTTTCAGGTCAACAAGTTGCAACATGCTTTTACTAAAGCGTATATTCAACAAATTATTTCTTAGTGAAAGATCCAATAGTTTACGTTCCCATATTTTCTGTTTGGTCAGATTTTGGGTATCGGTAAGTTCTAAGTCTTGGTAGATTTCACCGATTTCAAAATCTTCACCAATGGATTGATTGTGTGAAACAAAACTCAGCTTTTCCTCTTCTTCTACAACACTGGCTCTTTTTAATAAAGGCAAAGGTGAAATGCCATGTGATCTTGCATTTTTAATATCAATTGACAACACAAAATTAGAGGCATCCAAAATTTGCGTTTCGGCTATATTCATTGCTTCCTTCAATGTATAGGCACTTCCTTTGCATAGATGAGTAGATTCAATTAGTCCTATCTCTTTAATCCCCGATGCAATCCGTTTGGAAATGGCAGCTTGATCGAGATTTACCATCGTTTCAAAACGTTGATCTTCTAACCAAACACCGACAAAAGCATGTCCTTTGGTAATTACTAAAATCGGGTTTAGATCAATTGCTTCCAAACAGGCTGTAAATAACAAGGAGATATCAATACAGTTCCCGAACTTGGTTTCAAGTATCTGATCCACCAAACGAATGCGTTGCCCTTCGGCCTCAAAGCTTGGAGGCATGGCACTATAGACAATATTCAGATCGAGAATTGCTTCATAAATAGCAGCCACCATTTGCAAAACACGATCTCTGTTTTTAGATTGATATCCTTCGAAAGACGCTTTCAAATTATTCTTCTCTAAGATCTGAATCGCCTCGGATTTTATTTTATAAATTAAAGGATGATTAGGCAAGGAATACGAAGCCAGCAATTGTGGATATACGCGCAAACCTCCGAAATAATCCATTGGTAATACATTCAGCGTAAAACTCGTTTGATACAAGAGTTCCCCTTGCGACCAAATTTTCACTGAAATGGTGTCGATATCCTTCTCCGCAAAGCTTTTGATCAAAGATAAATTATAGTTGAAATCAAAGGTTTTTACAGAAAGAAAACCCTCTGCCGGCAGCTTATCTAAAAAGTAAGCATAGGGTTCAAACAATCCTATTTCCGAAGAAATTTCTATCCGTACCTCTTCATAGTCTTCTTGCACTTCATCAATTACTATGCTTTCTAAGAAAGAATACTTATGCAAACAAAAACTATAGTTGAAATAAGGGTTTTTATGTATTGATGCCCGCAGAGTAATGCAGTTTTCCATAATTTAGGTAGTAAATAAATATTATCTTAAAGATATTAAAATAAAGTACTAAAATCTTATTGGTTCTAACTATCATTGTTTCCAAGTCTTCGTTCAAGGGAGAAACTGATTAACTCTGGGTTACAACTTTACAGTTATCAGCAAAAACAATATACCTGGCATAAAATTGGAGCCCTATTTAATGAACATCTACAAAATTTAAAGATGTCTATCATCTTCATAAATAAATTATATGTAACAAGTGCCTAAAGTAAGAATGAAGTTTCTTGGAGTATGAATTTAATTAACCATTTCCAGATACCTACAAAACGCATTGGCAAGTTTCATTTGTCTTACGTTCTTGCATTCCGGTTCAAAAAGCGTTGGATTCCCTTTTCTGAAATTCGGATTTCAAAGGTTCTTGAGAGTCCTTCTGTATTCTTATGGCTTCGACCATGAAATACTTATCATTTTTATCAACCCTTTTTAACTTTTCTACAACTTCATCAGGATAAAAATGGAAAAAAAATGATAAAAGTGCCGAATCATCTTCATTTGCTAACCTCTTCATTACATTTAAGTTTTCATCATCATTTAAATTATGCTGAAATACCCTATAGGCGGTGCACAACTTTAGAGCATGATCTAAATCATAAATACCATACTCCTGTAGACATGAATACCCAAGTTTCTCTGGTGGTGTTAAATATTGTAATGTTCCGAGACAATCCGCATAAATATTTACAATTTCATTTGCGGTGGAAATCGACATACTTTTCTTACTCATGGTTAATAAAAAGGATATTATAATTTCCGAAATATTAAATTTATCCAAAAATATCATTAAAGCAAAACAAACATTAACAATCTATCCATCAAAATTCACATCTTGATAGTTCTAAACCTCTAACACCAAACAATAAGCATACTAAACAAATAGTTTTATGCTTATAATTGTAATACAAATCAATATTATTAGTAATGTCTAAATTAAAGCATATTATTTTCATAATTTCTTTTTTAATACCAATTCTGTCTTTTAGTCAAAAAAAAGATAGAATTGACACTAAAAAGCTAAATGAAGCTTTGAAAGCATACTTTTTTATCAAAGGGCAAGAACTGTCTTTAGAATACTTAGAAAAGAAAGAACCTTCTGACCAAAATTTAAAAAAGGTAATTTACAATTCGAACCAATACTTTACAAAGGCAAAAGGTAATTTAAGAGAATATTTGGTTTCAAACCTTGGTGAGAAAAAATTTGTCAACTCAGAAGACAGTTTAACAAATGTCCTATTTGAAAGGATCAACTTCGAAACAATCGCAAAGCATTCAGTAATTACGGAAATTGATAAACGTACCAATAGATTTGGTGGGATTCCTGAAAATATCAAATCGACATTGATATATTTCACATATGAGAAAAACCCCTCCTCGATGATAAATGACGGGTTCTACTATACATTTAGTAGCAAAGGAGCTCCGAAATCAAAAGGCACAGATTTTAATCTTAAAATACCAATTGTATTTAATCAGAAAGAGGGAGATCGTCCAAATATTATTCAAAGTTTCGATTATAAGCTTGACGATAATGCTTTTAGCTTTAATATCCTTATCAAACCCAATGAAATAGGTAAGGTTACAAAAACTGACATTACAGAATTAATTAGTTCGCAGGAAATAAAAAATATGATTCCACAAAACGCGACCTTTATCAAGGCGAGCCCAATCTACATTGAGGATCGTAATGGATATAAAATCGAGTATGCACAAGAAATACAAAGGTTAGATATCCAATTAGATGTACATTTTTATGTCTACTTCATCTTTGACACAAATCGTCTGTATGGATTTACTTTCGGATACAATAATACCGATGACTTGCTTACTAAAAGATATCAACCGCTAATTACATCAATCATGAATACTTTTGTTTTAAATAATAATTACTAAAAGGGGTATTATCAAAAAACTATTTGTATCCCATCCTTCTCATTTCGTTGTCTATATCTAAAAGTTTGCAATACTTCCCGATACAGCCCCCGTATGTCATAAGAAAACCTATGAAATATAGAATGGAATTTTTTGCTTCAAATCTTGAATTAAAGAACGTAACAACAATAAAAGTCAATCCTATTAGCAATACACAACAACTCGCTATCAGCACACCTTTTCTACCATAACCATTTAGGCCTTTGAAAAGGACAAATAATAGTGTTGCTATTAGATTAACGATCTCTACAAAGAAAAATGTACCAAATAGTATGGAGATAATGACGAGAAAAATGTTGCTAACGAACGATATTAAATAATAATATAAATTTATAGCGCCAAAACTTATCGCTATAAATATCAAGATAGATGCTAATAAATAAGCGATGTATTTAATTGTCTTCATTGTGTTACTCATTTTTTTTTTAAAATATTTTTTTTTATTTATAATAGTGCAAACTTTAATACAAAAAACGACAGACATGGACAAAGGATTTAAATATTGGTTGAGGTGGGTAGGAGTCTTACCAATCTCATTAATTGCAGGAATAGTTATTACATTTCCATTTCATTGGGTTTTATATCGTACACTTAGTGGGGGCACAGAGCCTTTTATTACGCCTTACCCTGAACTACCTGAAAAAATATTACAGCCATTTTTCACAGCTCTGGTTATTGTTTGGGTTGCATCATTGATTGCACCTCACCATAAATTCAAAACAGCAGCATGTATTGCAACACTTTGGATTTTTGGAGCGTGTGGAGCATTTATCTTAGGTTATTTGGGTTACCACTCTAACAATATTCAACTAAATCTAACAGCAGGAGGATTACCAATAATTATGGGTATTTCTGGTGCCGTTGTCGGAATTTATCTTGTGAAGAAAAAACTGTCAAAAGAACAAACCCAAATCACTTAGAATACTTAAAGTTTTCTTCTCCTGCTGAAAACCCTTTTCAAATAGCTTTGATCCTTTTAGTGATTAACCATCATTAACTATAAATGGTCGTAATCCACTATACGACCCTCATATTTAATTGCTGATTCGCTAACTACTAACTATTATACAACTTTAACTTTCTTCAACTTAACAACCGATCAAAATTTATATAATTCTGTCCGAAATATGTCCGAAAATAGAAAAAGCCACTGATAATCAGTGGCTTTTGTCGGGGTGGCAGGACGCAACCCCTGTACTCTAAATATCTTATTTTCAATAAATTAAAAATACTATTCAACTTTGTTCACCTTTTTGTTCGCGGGAACTGTTGATTGTGCAAATATCGCACAATTTACTAAATTTAAATAATTGGTTTTAAAATACAACTAAACTTAATAGAGATTTCTAATTATCAAACGAGCACCGGCTAAGTTGTTAATTCAGGAATCAGATTATCAAAGCTAATACCCAAACCGAATAAAAGATCTGTAATCATTGCAATGGCCTTATAATAGAACGAATAAATGCTCATGGTAAATTTTAGGTATTCTAATTGTAAAGATACAATGGTTCATTAAAAAATATCCTTTTTCCGATATTGCTTTTTTTGAGTATAGAGCCTGTTAATCAACAACTAGGATATTTTTTTTTAAAGCACCACCTAACTGAGATAAATTTAAAGTCGGAAGTGTTAGAACGGGCATGCCAGATAAGGCAGTTAAGCTAGCAATGTAAGCCCTTATATAAGGAAATACTATGGCTGGCGCATTTAAAGAGAATAAACTCCCGATATTTTCATCAACGTCTGTTTCAGATGAATAACTAAAAATTGATTCAGTTAAAATATTAATGTTAAAATGATTATTGTCGTCTTTTATTGTTACAGCTATTTTCAGAAGAAATTGACTTACACTTTTTTTAACAATCCCTTCGGGATTAAAATTGATGTCAATTCTGTAATCCCCTTCCTTATTATATACAATATGACTTTCTTTAACTATAAAATTAAGAAACTGTATTGATGCTTGTTTATTTTCAATCACGCTGCTATTGAATAATTACTTTCTGGATTAAACTCTTCTGTTGCTACTGAATAGCCTAAATGATAAGAACTTGATTGGGCAGTTGCAATTGAAAAATATTCTATCGCATCTGAAAAAGTAGGTCCTTCTAGATTTAATGCAACAATAGCATCCCATTCTTTATCAAACTGCTCCTGTGACATAGCATCTAAGATAGATTTGAGTTCGTTAGCTAATTCTGATTTCATATTCTAATATAAGTATTTTTTTGGATATACCACCGAAAATGGACGCAAAAGTACGTCTTTCTTTTCTATAACACAAATCTGTACCCTTTGGTTTATAACCATGTATTCTTTCTTATGTTTTAAAAACTGCAACTTAACAATTTTATCATGCATATCTGCTGCCCTAATAGATTTAAAATTAAAAATACCTTTTCCTTTCATAAACATGATTATGTTAGGTATTATTTCTTCATCTTTATTTTTAATTTTCCCACTATCTTTCATAACCTTTATCACAGAAATTAAATCTTGTTGATGTTGCACAGAACCGACTAAATCAAAACATCTATTTTCTAAATTAACTTGGCATTTTGCTATAACATACTCCGCACCTTTTGATTTATGCGCAACCTCTCCCCAGGTTATAGCCCAACTCATATTTGTATCCCACAAATAATACCCAGTACCCAGCCAAGACTTAGCGTGAGTACATTTGAAAGGCCCATCCATTTCAATCTCATCTATATTATCTCTATCCTCTAGAGTTTGGTAAGCGTCTACGATCATCCCTACCCAAACTTTGTTATTAAATAACTTAAGCTAATTGTTCTGCTAACTTCATTGTGAGGAACTAAGATATACTTCCAAGGTTTGCCATCATTTTGAGAAGTGTATTCTGTAGCGTATTTACAATATCTTTCTGCTGCAACTGTTTTTGCTAAAACATCTAAATCTTTCATTTTATCTGATGCTTTAGGTTCAATCATATAAATACAATCAGCGGTCTCTATGATGAAATCTGGATGGTATTGTTTAGAGTTATTATCCCAATAAATACGAAATTGCTTTGGTGCTGGACGTAGCCACTTTAATACCGAACTATCGTTTTCTAAAACAAAAGCTAAATCCTGCTCGGTTTTAGAATCAAATTTATACTCAAAATGGCAAGCTTTCTCAAAGCCTCTAAACACATATTTTGGTATGAAACTTACGGGTGTTATTACGTCACGGTAATCTCTATAACCAGCGTTAATTAAAGCCGAGAAATTCCAAGGCTCTATATTTACAAATGACAATACCTTTGGCGCTACATAATCTTGTACCTCAACCACAAAATGCGCCTTCATTTGTTCGTATATTTTAGATGCAATAGCGGATTTAAATTGAAAAACAGCTTCAGATAAATGTTCGACTTCTAACATATTATCTTTTATAGCATCATAAGCTTGTGTGGCTAAATGATAAAGTAGGTCGGCATTATCGTCATAATCTACTTCGGGATAATCTATTAATGAAGCAATAATATTATTAATTGGATTGCCATAAGAACCGCTAGCTTTAGCTTTGATAGTTTCTACTTTTTGGTCGGTTAAACCTATTCTTATGATTTCTTGTTCTAAAGCTTGAAATGAGAAATCTATAACATCTAAATCAAAGTTATTGAAACCTGCTTTTACTTCTCCCTGCACCAAATCCATCCTTGGTATTTCAATGATGTTATTTTGGTAATCAGTTACAATTTTTTCGTAGGCTTCTTCTGCCTCTATTAAAATTTGCAAGGCAAATAGATTAGCTTGACCTCTATTTAAATCATCCTCAATTTGCTTGATTACTTTCTGCTTTACTTCTGGCTTGTTTAAATCTTTAACATTACGGACCTCTGGTAATGAATTAAATGTTGGCAGTGCATAGATGATTGCTTTTTTAGCATCTAAACCGTTTTGAGCTTTTTGTTTCGAAGCAGTATCAATTATAACATCAATTTGTTTCTGTTCCTTTTCAAAACCAATTTCTGTTTTGGGTTTTGATGTAATTACTTCTGTTTTTACATTTAAATCTTCTTCGGAAATTTCTATAAAGCTGATTTTATTTAAAATAGAGTTGGGATCTTTGGCAGCTTCAATAACTGCATCAAAGTTATCATGGGCTACAATGGTTAATTTATCTATTTTATCAACTCCAGTTCTTTTACCATTGTAAGGTAAACGCAAACCCCTACCAATGGTTTGCTCTACTAATACAGCCGCATTAGCTGCTCTTAGTGGTACAATTGTATATAAATTGGTTACGTCCCATCCCTCTTTAAGCATATTTACGTGTATCACTACTTCAATATTACTTTCGGGATTTTCTAAAGCAATAAATTGTTGTTCTACTTCTTCTTGTTTGCGGGTCGATGAATCAATTTGTAATACTTTATCTACAAAAATACCATCGTAAAAGTCTTCTGAATTAATGTATTCATAAACTTCTTTGGCATGGCTGATATCTCTACAAACAACTAAAATGAAAGGCTTAACCAGCTTTACATCATTATTCTTGGCATAAATTTCTAACTCGGCTTTCGTATCTAAATGAATACTTACCGCATCTTCGAGTTTGATGATTTCAATTTCCTTTTCGTTTAGTGAACCTTTTAAAAAGTTTTTACGTTTGGCAATGGCTGGTGCTTTTACAAATTTCCCATCGGCTAATGCCTGCGCCAATGAATATTCATAAACGATATTTTTAAACGCTTTTCCTTTTTCATCAAAAGGGGTAGCAGTAAGTTCTAAACCTAGAATAGGTCTTAACTCATTAATGGCATTTTTAGAGGCGTCAGCATGGTAACGGTGGGCTTCATCCATCAAAATGACTAAATCATCTAAATTGGAAAGGTATTGCCAATAAGATTCACCTAAATATTCGGATAGGCGTTTGATTTTAGGCGCTAAACTAACACCGCCTTGTTTAGTACCTCTACTATCTGAATTAAATTTAGCTACATTAAAGATATTGATACGTATTTCGCCATCACTAAATAAACCACCCTGTTGAGCATAATTATCCCCAGTAATAATTACTGGACGGTTATGTACAAACTCTGAAATACCATTGAAAACATATTTGTGATATGCCGGGTTGCCAAAATCTTCAATCAGTTTGTCATAAATGGTTAAATTAGGAGCTAATATGAAGAAGTTTTTTATCCCTTTGCTTAAATATAAATAGCTAATAAAGGCCCCCATTAAACGGGTTTTACCAACACCTGTTGCTATTGAAAATGCAATTGAAGCAAAATCCCGCTCGAAGTTGGTGCATGTAGGAAAAAGCGTTTTTACTTTCTCCAATTCTGTTCCCAAAGAGGATTCGGTTTCTTTCTGGTTATCTGGCGATTTGCTTAAATTTAATTGTTGGCTAAGCTGTACTAAAATATCTAAAGAATCTTGTAAAGGCTCTCTTAATGAAAGGCGGAGTTTTATATTATTAGCTATTGTATCCATTGATGAGGTTAAGGTTTAGAATAGTGAAGTTTGCGCAGAATTATCTTGTTGTGTATCTCTAATTTCCTGCACACTTTGGGTGGTATTCAAATCATCTTCATCGAAAATTTCTTCCTGCTCTTCTTTTGGCAGATTTACAATATTTAAACTATAATCATCTTTATTAAACTCACAACGATTTAACAACATTTGCGGAATTTTTTTAATGGTTATGTTGGAGTATTTATTTTTACATTCCTTTTGGAAAGCTTTACAACATATTAATAAACTTTGCCCCTTCTGCATTTCCGATGCTATGCTATCTAGTGCTTCTACCGTTAAAAATTGGGTAGATGTAAAAATGAAATCGTTTTCTGATGATTTACCTTGTTGCCAATATTTATATTCGTTTGGTTGAAAATTAAAACCCTCTTGTTTAGCCATGGCTGCCGCTAGCATGGTTGGGTTATATTCTTTAGAGATTACCCAATTCCCAAATTTGTCTTTATTTAATAAACTTGGCGCAAGGGTATAAAATTTGAAACCGCCACCGCCTTGCCAGTTAACTGCTTTACTGATACCTCCTTGATCCTTTCCATTTATTACTTTTTTTAATCTAGGAAAACAATGTGTTTTAGCATGTTCGCCGAGTTCAATTCCGATAAACTTACGATTCATTTTTATTGCTGTTGCTGCGGTTGTTCCTGAACCTAGAAATGAATCAAGGATTAAATCTCCAGGATCAGTCGACATTTCAATTATCCTATTAATTAAACTTTCAGGTTTTTTACCATTTGCGAATTGTACATCACCTTCTTTTGTAAGATTATTTATTGTCGATGTTGCATCCCAGTAGGTACCAAGTCTATTTTTCTTATATAATACACCATCAATATTTTCTCCAACGTCTCCTAACCAAGCAAGTAATCTACACTGAGGCCCTTTATAGAATTGCTCATAAAGTTGTCCTCTATTTCTTCCTGTTTTAGGAATATATTCTATTGAAATCAAATCTTCGGTAATATTAAAAGTACCCCTAGAAATAATTATACGTTGACGAATTGATGACTGAGCGTCCTTTGCTTCAAATATTTTATTAGAATATTTATAATATGCTTCTTTCTCCGAAATTTTTTCTTCCCGTATTATCTGATTTATTGATTTGAATACTGGTTTCAATCTTAGATAAATTTTAATTTCATTTTGATCTCCATCTACCGTAGATCCTATATATTGTTTATCACCTTCATAAAATAATATACTAGTATATTTCCAACTTTTTCCCTCCTCCCTGTATCTCTCAACTAATTCTACGATAGGTACGTAATCAAAAATACCCTTGAAATTAGGCAGTGCTCCATAGTCTTTTGAGTATATGTGAATATATTCTATATTCTTCTTGAGTTTTTTGTCTTCGCCACCTCCTGAAGCACCCGCTATATTTTTCATATTGACTGAAACCGTGTTAATGAAATTTTGACGACCAAAAACTTCATCCATAAGCACTTTTAAATAAGCCGCTTCTTCATCATCAATTTGAATAAATATAACCCCATCGTTACTCAGTAGTTTTTTCAAATACTTTAAGCGTTGATTCATTAAACTCAACCAAAGAGAATGCTCAATCCCATCATCATAATGCTCAAATGCATTACCGGTATTATAAGGAGGGTCTATATAAATACATTTAACCTTTCCTGCATAATCTTGCTCTAAAGATTTTAGGGCCAAAAGATTATCTCCATGTATCAGCATATTCTCCGTTTCGGGATCGCCGTAACTGTATTCAGGATTTTCTATTAAAATACGAGGTTCTAGCTTGGGTTCATCGCCTTTGCCAATCCAAGTGAGCTCTAGTTTTTGTTTTTGGGTCATTAAATATTTTCCTTGTAATAAAAGCCTAATCCTAATAATTCTAAAAGTTCTTTCTCTGAAAATATAAATTCTTGGTCAGGATGAAGTTTCAACCAAAGAAACTTCAACATATCCTTTCCTCGTTTAACAATTGTTTCAGGTGTCCAATCTATTTCGTTCGCTACCATTTTTGCGCTCATACTATCATAAGAATAACCTCTATTTAAGTAACCTTCTCCCTTATTTGCTTTATCCTTTTTATAGAGAAAAGGATCGTTTTTATAAGAAGAATTATCTGAAGATGAAATTGCTAATAAGTTACCTAAACTGTTAGCGAAACATTTTCTTTGTGCTGGATTAAATTCATTAAAGGCCAACCAATTTGTTTGAATTTGCTGATAATCAGAATATTTTCTATCAGAATTATCTCCTTTAGCGTATTCATCAAAACTCAACGTAGCACTTTGAGGATAAATATGTTCAATACTTTTCTTGTTTACAAAATCCCCCCAATTGAGTTGATTTTGAGTTGTTGAAGTTTTGTTATAGCTTCTTAAATATAAATCGTATTCATATAAAAAATAAAATCTTCCTGACCAAGAGTAATAACCAGTTCTATCACCGTACTCAAATAACTCTACAACTTGGTTTCTAAAGAGATTAAATTGATAGTACCAGCCAATAAACTGGCTTATTTCATTGCAAACAATTTCATTAGAAAGATTTTCGATATAAATGCGATATGCCAGTTTGTAAAGCTTACTATCACCGGTATTGGATTGTCTGTCTGACACATGAAATATCTTAAATGCAAAATCTTCTAAAAGCATTATAGATGATAAATATTCTTGCTTATTTTCTTTTAAAAGCATAGCCATTAAAAGAGGTTTAAAAGAAGGACGCATACCTACTCTATATAGAGTATTAATAACTTTCTGAAATTCTAATTCTTCATCACTAAATGCGGATGTATTATGAATTTTACCCCAAACTCTTGAAGCTTTTTGAATTGAAATGATATAATCATTAATTCTAGAGAAGTTGAGTAGCCCGTCATATACATTTTGCAAAATAAAATATTGATCAAATATAAAGCCTGAATATGCATTTGGTTCAGAACGATTATACTTATTAAAATATATAATCCAATGATTTCTTAAAAAATCCTCATCACTTAAAGGAGCGCTTTTATTTTGCCCTAAAGCATTATAAATTGTTATCCAAGATGTATTTATTTTTTTTTCTAAGGAATCAGTCTGACTTTTTAGCAAGGCCTGAGGGTTGTCAAAAGTTTGATTTTCAGAATTAAAAAACGGTAATTTCGAATTTAGATACATTAATCGGTTTTTGAGCTTTTCCAATTCTGATAAAGGTCTCCCTCTATTATTCATCGTTTCAAATACCACATACTCATCCAATTCTTTTGGTAAAATGTATTCGTTGAAGCGTAAATTCGTAGTTATTTTTAAGTATAGTTCTTTTAAACGCTCGTTATTTTCACGACAATAATCAGATGTCATATATTCAAAAAATAATTTTGCATTTTTTAAATTTTCCGTGTAAACACTTTCGCCACTTTCATCCTCCACATCATCTACACACAAAATATATTTTTTAAAATACTTATCACTTGGATTATCTTTTTCGTAGCCAAAAATAAAAGCTTTGTTAGAACCTGAGTCAATAAAAAGATATTTAAATAACTCATCATCCTTTCTTATTTCCAATTGAATATCATTTGATTTTGCTCTATTAATAAGAACTTGCAAAAGAATTAAAATTGTTGTTATGCGCTGTTGACCATCGACAATAGAAAATTGTTTATGATTTGAAAGCCAATTATACTCTAAATTAGCTTCTACTAAAGTTAAAAGACCAGTATAATGCCAACTATTTTCAGGAATATTCATCAAATCATCCCAAAGATCCTTTAATTGCCCTTTTAATTTCCTATAATCACCTTCCTTTTCAATCTTAAAATTATTTGACCAAGTATACCCCCTTTGGTAGGATGGTATTCTTAAGATTCTTTCTTCGAAAATTTTATGAGTAGACTTTAATTCCATTACTTAAATCATTTTCCATTTAAATGTAAAAAGCTCTTTTTGCTCAATTTTTTGACTAAGCATTTTTTCAATATCTGTCAAAAGGGTTTCCTTTTTATCATCAATTTGGTCTTGTGCTTCAAAAAGTGTTTGGCGCTTTTCGCTACGTTTCTTTTCCAATTCTTTAATCTGCCGTTGTGCTTTCACTTTAGCTTCTAAATTCAGCATCTTTTTAGCTTCTCCCTTACGGAGTTTAATTTCGGCATCGAGATCTTTAATTTCTCTATCCAGACTTATTTTCATATCTTCTGCCCATTGCTCCAGCTTATCCATTTCTACATCAAAGAAATCTCTGTTTCGATTGGCATTTTCTGATAATACTTCTTGTTTTTCTTTAAAAATGAGTTCCTTAAATGTTTCTGCTGTTTGCAATGGTAAATTTACTACGCCACCCTCTTTGGCACCTATAGAGAAGAACCTCGCTCCTGTATCTCCATCTATCAGTTCTCCACTTTCCGTAAAGCAAGATATTAATAGATAATCTTCCTGTTCGAAAGAATTTATATTTAAATATTGCAATTGAAACCAACCGGATTGACCGATTAGGTTTTGTAAAACTGTAATTTTTGTTGGCGTATTGGTATAATCGAAAACAAGTTCTTTAATAGGTGTTTCATGTTCTTTACATGCCCTTAATATTCGCTTAGCTAATTTATGACCAATACGATATACATTTATGTCATCAGGCACATAAATGTCAGATTTACGTTTTCCCTCTTCAGGACGCAAAATCATATACGGCCCTTGATGAATAATTTCGTCAGGGAAAGGGTTTTGATTTAGACTAAAAGAGAAGTCTTCTTCATTAAATATTGCTTTATCAGCCAACACATATTGAGTAGTGTTCCAAAGTTTTTGCTCAAAGCGGTTTAAGTTTGCTTTGGTTTCTGCAAAATTCATTCTCAATTTTTCTTTTACCTCTTCATCGAAATTTTCTAAAAGAGTTGTTCTGACTGCTTGAATCTTTTCAGAAATTTCTGGGTGAAGTTCTTGTTGCAAATCATCAAATGCTTGCTTTATTGTCTCGGTTGTACGACAGTTTTGATAAATTTGTGCAATACGTTTCTCAAAATCAACTCCATTACCAATAGCGCCTAAGATTTCATCGCTGGAGCCAAATACTCCATCGAACAACTGAAATTTTAGCTCCAATAACTCATAAACTCTTATATCTGCAGCATTAGCTTTATTTAAGAAATTTACAACAACAACATCAAATTTTTGACCGTATCTATGGCAACGCCCAATTCTTTGCTCAATTCGTTGTGGATTCCAAGGCAAATCGAAATTAACTATAAGAGAACAAAACTGTAGATTGATACCTTCTGCAGCTGCCTCTGTAGCCACCATTATAGTTGCCTCATTTCTAAAATAATCTACCAAAGCCGCTCGTTTATCAGCAGTAGGCGAACCGGTTATTTTATCGGTGTCTTTATGCTCTTTTAACCAAGCTTTGTAGATGGCATTAGATTTTTGGTCTGTATTGGTACCATTAAACTGAACTACTTTATCTTTATAGCCACGAGCTTCTAATAAATTTAGAAGAAATTCTTGTGTTCTTCTCGATTCTGTAAAGATTAGAGCTTTTTGATTAGCCTGTAATCGTTCTAACTCTTTAAACCCTTTTTCTAATGCGATAAATAATTGTTCGGCTTTGCTATTCTTTTTTATTATCTGGGCTAGTGCCCTAAACTTTTTTAAATCTTCTATTTCACTTTTTATATTTTCTATATCTTCTTCTGTGTATTCAATAACTTCGATTAAATCATCACCCTCTTCCTCTGCTTGCCATTCGTCTTCCTGCTCATCTAAGCCTTCATAGTCATCTTTTACATCTTCAAATAAATCCGGTGTATTATCTTTTAAAATGTTTTCGAGCTTTTTTACCAATGTATCTAACGTGCCATAAATAGCATAGGTTGATGAGGCTAATAATTTCCTTAGAATTAAAGTCATTAACTGCCTTTGGCTCGATGGCAAAGCATACAATTTTGGTCTTTGCAAATATTCAGAAACCCAATCATACAACCTTTGCTCTTCTTCAGTAGGATAAAACTCTTCTCTAATTGCCCTACGATTTGTATAATTTATATATTCTAGGACCTGGCGACGGAGCGTTCTTTTACAAATAGGTTGCAATCGACGTTTTAACTCATCATAATCATCTTCATCTAACTGCCTACTATATTGACTCTTAAAGCTCTTTAAATCTCCAAAAATATAATCATCAATAATACTTACTAAGCCATAGAGTTCTAAAACAGAGTTTTGTAATGGTGTAGCTGTAAGTAGAACTTTCTTTCTTTCTACTAAAGCTTCCTTTATGGCGTTGCCAATTTTGTTGGAAGGTTTATAGACATTTCTTAAACGATGGGCTTCATCAATAATAACCAAATCCCATTTTGTTTGCTCTAAATAAGGTGCTTTATTTTTTGCGAATTGATACGAACATATAATGATACTGTCATCTCTATTAAAAGGATTTAAAAACCCATCTTTTATTGCCTGATTAAAAGACTTGGTTTCTAAAATTGAAGAAGACAGAAAAAATTTATCAGATAATTCTTGATTCCACTGTTTACGAAGATTTGATGGACAAATAATTAGCAATTTTCTTTTGCGTTCAGCCCATTGCTGAGAAAGAATAATGCCTGCTTCTATCGTTTTACCCAACCCTACCTCATCAGCTAAAATTGCCCCCTGAGACAATGGAGATTGAAAAGCAAATAAAGCTGCTTCTACTTGATGCGGATTCAAATCAACTTGGGCATCTTGCAATGATGCAGTAAACTTACCAATATCATTAGCTGGCAGTTGCCTTGTAAGCTCATAAGCAAAATATTTAGCGTGATAAGAGGTTAAATTCATTCAGTCTTATATAAAAAATGGTGTTGGATCTTCTCGGAAAAATAAATACCTACTAAGGTAAATAATAAAAACGAAGTTTATGGTTTTGGATGATATAACTAAAGATAATTTCAATAATATAAATGTGAGTCCTTTAAAGAAGAAAGCTTCAGTAGGTTCTCAAATATCAAAGCATTTAAGTAAAAATGCATAAAAAAGAAATTTTCACCCTTGAAACACTCCTTCATCTGCAAAAGAAATAGTGTCCTTCGCTAATTAATTTCAGATTATCATGTTCTTTCAATATCCAAAAAAGTTCCTGCGGTTTTCAATTCTGTGTCAACTCCATATCTGCTTGACTTGAAGTTAAATTGCCAGAAAGATTATTAAGACTTATAATATTGTACCTACACAATTTTTTATAGCGGTGCATAGATTAGCTTTAGGATCTGTTAATAGCCCTTTCACTCCACTAGTAAAAACCTCATGAATTTCAATTCCCCATTTATTCTATTTATTCGTACATTTCAGGATACGTACAGTAATAAGTCAGAATAAAGAGGTCTGCACAATTTTTTTTGGATGAAAAGTCCCAATGATTACAAAAGGATTTGGTGCAATTAAATGAAACTCTCTTGTTGTACCTAAAAACAAAAACAAGTCTTTAGTCTTGGCAAAATCGTCAAAATACTTCTTCTTCACATCTTGACAAGCTTTTGTTTCATCACCATCATGTCTTTTCAAACAGTTCCAATACAATTGACCTATTTCCCAATCTTCAATCATCATCGTTCTTTCTATACTGTCTTCACTAATAAACTTGTAAGAAAATTTAAAAGGAAGTTTCTGAACTACCTCAAAAGGATTGTCAGAACTTTGAAAAAGATTTAATTGTTGAGCCTTGTATTTAAGTGTGTCAAGCTTCTTCTTGTCCCATTCTCTATCAACCTTCTCAATTTTAAAATCCAAAATTTCTTTTGGTTTAAATACGGCAAGGGAAGTATATTTTGTAGTGTCCTTTGCTTGAGCAATAAGTTCGGTCATATTTGTATGGACATTTTTAAGGACAATTTCTTTCCTAAGTCTCCAACTATCTTCTGTTCCTAAATGATTAACGATATTAAAAGCTGCCTCAATTGATTTTGGTTTATGGCTTTCTAAACGAAAATCTGAATAGTTCTTTTCAAGATCAACCTCAATCCAATCATATTTGCTATATTGCTTGTCATATTCAAGTTTGCGAAATGGAATTGGGTAAACCCTTATCCAACGTCCATCTTCAAGGAAGCCGGCGGTACATACAAGTTCGTCATATTTGCTTGAAAGAGTAGGGTACGTTTTAACAGCAATTAGCACTTTAGTCAACGCCATAAGCTAAATATGTTTTAATTCAAAATCCCATTCAGGTAATGCTATAATTGCTTCAGCTAAATGTTTTCTATGGCATTGGCAAATATTTGCTTCAAAGCAAGTTAACGCAATTCTTTTTTTCTCCTTTAGTAAATCCAAAATTTGCCGTTGTTGACTGGCTGTTTTTTTTAAATTTTGTTTTTTATAAATATCAAAAAGATTGTCATAATCTGTCTGCGTTTTTAATTCCTGTCTTTGTTCGGATTGAATACCAACCTCTGGAATATGCAAATATTCAATGTTTAAGCTGGCGCAAAAAGTTTTCAATTGTGTTTTTGAAAAACCAAATTTCATGCTTAGAGCATTATTTCTAACATCCACTAAAAGCTTCACATCATTTTTAATCAACCGATTTAAATACTTTTCTAAAGAAATTCCTTCATAGCCAATTGTATAAAGAATAGTATTGTTATTAATCGGTTTTGCATTTAAAACCCTGGCATATTGTTCATCATTTAAAATTTCTCTTGCCTTAATACTATTGATTGCATAATACTGGTAGTTTAAATAAGTCAACTTCATCAAAGAATTTGTTGTTAACTTGCCATAAATATTTTTAATGTCAATTAAGATTTTTTTATCCTTTTCATTAAGGGTTTTAATATAATCAATCGAACAGGTTTTTGTAAAACTTATTTGGTCTTCCGATAATTGCCCATGTCTAACCATTGCTGTAAGGTCTGCATTCGCTGAAAAGGAATAACAACCGTATTTGTAAGGAACAAAATCATAATCGGATTTAGATTGCCTATTTGCAAACAAAAAAAGCAATTTTTGCAAGTATATTTTAGGCAAATGTCCGTCAAATGCTTGTATTATAGCTAATATAATTTTTCGTCTGTAAAACATCTTACAAAATTACGGAAATGCTTGCTCATGTTTTCATTAAAAATAAACTTTGTAAGTCAAGGCCTAGTTTGTACGGCTGAATTTTTAAAAAGTGCCAGGAGGCTAATAAATATGGAGTTGCTTTATTGATAACCATAATTAATGATTAGGCAATATATTTAGAGGGTTGAATTCGTTGAAAACTTAAAGTCATGTTTCCTCAATTCTCAAATCAAGTGTCTTTTTTCTCTCCTCAGGATCTGCTTTATGTGTCTCATTCTTTACAACATTTGGATATTCTTTTTCGTTTTCTTTCGGTTCAAATGATATAGTTGTTAGTGTCTGCTTTTAATTCATGTAACTATTATGTATAAACTTGATAACTAGGATTGACTAGACAAATGGTAAAGTATTCTATCTGCGAAACCAAAAAATTAAAAAGGGGCTTCCCCCTTAAATTATTCCCTCATCCGCGAATGAATAATAACGGTCAGGTGTTATGATAACATGATCTAATACCATAATAT
>CAZBSR010000008.1:0-26177 GCA_964494575.1 uncultured Methylophilaceae bacterium
CAAAGTGTACGACTCGGCAGCATCGAGCACCGTCTGACAAGTCAATGCCTGGCAGTTCCATGTGATCAACGATATTCTCGCAGTCAAATGTCTCATCTTTCCGATGAGATCATTGCCAGCTTCGATATGAGCGAGTGAACATGGGTACCTCTAGAGAAAAAATCAATCGAGAGCGAGCATTCAAACGCAATCCCAGTCTTGAGAGCTTGCTTCACTCCTTAAACGATTTATTGGCGTGCTCTGAGAAAGCAACCCTGGAATATTATTCAAATAAACAGGAGAGTTACCCTGTCGTTTTCGTGATGGGGCCGCATAGGTGCGGTTCAACGTTGTTCATGCAGTGGTTAGCGAATTCTGGAGTGGTCGCCTATCCGAGCAACTTGCTCTCGCGGTTCTATGGAGCGCCGGCAATTGGAGCACAAATTCAGTTGCTATTGACCGACCCGCGTTTCAACTTCCGTAACGAAATTCTCGACTTCAACAGCGACATCTCGTTTGAATCAGAAAACGGCAAGACCAGAGGCGCGTTGGCGCCGAACGAATTCTGGTATTTCTGGCGTCGCTTTTTGCCGTTTGGTGAACTGGACTGGCTGCCGGACGAAACGCTGTCCCGCGAAGTTGACCGAGGGAAACTGGTGGCCGAGCTAACTGCCCTTACACGCGTGTTTGGCAAGCCATTTGCTCTTAAGGCTTTGATACTTAATTACAATATCCCATTTCTGGACTCGATTTTCGATAAAGCAGTTTTTGTCCAGATCAAACGCGATCCGGTAGGCAACGTGGCATCCATCCTTGAAGCACGAAAGCGGCAACTCGGCAGCGAAAATGAATGGTATTCGTTCAAAATACCCGAGTATCCCCAGTTGAAAAACCTGGACGCGATTACGCAGTCCGCTGGTCAGGTGCACTACATCAACAAGGCCGTAACTCAGGGAATGGCAACGGTGAGCGAAGCTAGAAAACTTGTGGTGCAATATGAGGAGTTTTGCCAGAACCCAGCCGTGTTTTATGACGCGCTGGTAAGAAAGCTCAATGAAAATGGCTGTGCTATTGAAGGTGGCTACGAGGGGCAAAGCGCATTCGAAATTACTAGGAAAAAAGTGACAGACGAAAATATCAGTAGGGCACTCAGAGAATTTCAAAAGAGGGAATCGTAATGTCAATATCATTTTTAATGTGCTCCGAAAGGTCGGGGAGCAACCTGATAGTGAAACTGATGAATGGCCATTCAAATGTCTGCGGGCCGTCCACAAAGCACATCATCAACCCCGTAGCCCGGAATCTGTTCAGGTATGAAGATATCAGGAAAGAAGAAAACTGGACGGATCTGCTCAATGATATTTGCAACTTGATGAACGTCGAGTTCTCGGTATGGAAAAAATCATTTTCGTTGGATGAGCTGCAAAAGCTTGCCCCGCGGGGAGATATTGCATTATTGATCAAAAATATTTTTCTCGAAGAAGCCAAAGCCAATGGGAAACAACATGTTTTTATCAAAGAAAATCAAGTGTATGAGTTTTTACCATTTTTGCTGATCAATTTTCCGGAGGCAAAGTATATATATCAAGTCAGGGATCCACGGG
Organism: uncultured Methylophilaceae bacterium; assembly: GCA_964494575.1. Taxonomy (GTDB): domain Bacteria; phylum Pseudomonadota; class Gammaproteobacteria; order Burkholderiales; family Methylophilaceae; genus JBCKUK01. Next base: position 1,584 of record CAZBSR010000008.1, read on the forward strand.
ATATGGCGCTTTCATGGAAAAAGAATGCTGACCATTTTGGAGGTGTCGTGAAGGCGGCGACGCAATGGCAAAAGGATCAACAAAGCACACTGAAAAATTACAATGAGTTAAGAAAAGTCGGGAAGGCGCATTTTGTAAAATACGAAGACTTAATTGAAAACCCGGAAAGTGCCGCGAGGGATATATGTGAATTTCTGGGTATCCCATATGAGGATAGCATTCTGGAGTTTTACAAGGACGACGTCACGCAAAAAAATGCTTCCATGCAGAAGGCATGGAGCAATCTGTCCAAAGCTGTTCTCAGAGGCAACAAAAAGAAATACGAAGCCGAACTAAGCCGGGATGAGATTATGGCTATCGAAAAAATATGCCGTTTTGAGATGACCTGTCTAGGCTACAACACCGAGTTTTCGATGGACGAATTGAACTTGGTTAGCGATGAATACATCAGGTTGCTGGAAAAGCAAGAGGAAGGGAATATCGAAGTAAATAGAAGTTCGGGCGTAAGTATGAACATGGAAGCAAAAAAAAGGTTCTATCAAAGAGTAGCCTCGCAAGCTGTTGATAAATTTTGAAGAGCATCGCGCATGCTGGGAAACGGATTAGCAGTGAAGTGGGAAAACGCCGTCAATTGGCCGTTAAGGCCAAGTGAATTTGCAAATTGATGTGCCATCTTTGAATCGGCAGCGTAAGCGTAATGAAGCTTGTCGTTGCAAACTTTGTAGCGAACAGAATGGTGAATAACACTTTGTCTTACAAATGTGAGCCGAACCTTTCAATACAAAATTTGTTGGTGTGGCATCTATAAGATGTTGTTTCTGAATTGATCCTGAAAGGATTGGTAATAATGGATATCAAGAATACTGCTTTTGTTGATAATTGGGCCCAATATGCAAAATAACCTAGCACCAATTGGTTTATCAACATATGCTCGACTTCAGCATTTACAAAAAACCATTGAGGCTTTGAAAAAAAATGTATTGGCTAAACAAAGCGAACTATATGTGTTCTCTGATGCGCCCAAACCCGGTGATGAAGAAAAGGTAGCGGCAGTGCGGAGCTATTTGCGAACTATTGATGGGTTTAAGATGATTCACATTACTGAGCGTGAGACGAATGGTCGTGTTGCAAATAGTCATGGCGGAATCCGAATGCTTCTGGAGCGGTTCGGCAAACTGATTTTTCTAGCAGAAGATATCGTTACTGCCCCTGGATATTTGACCTTCATGAATCAGGCTCTCGACAAGTATGAAGATAATCAACGCGTTTTCAGTATTACCGGATATTGCCCACCCGTTAAAATCCCTAAAAATTATCGAAGCGATGCATATTTTATCAGGCGCTTTTCTGCATGGGGGTTTGGAATATGGAAGAACCGATTTGACCTTTTCCGCTATGTTGCCCCCGAGGAGTATGAGCAGTTTGCAGCCGATAAGGAACGGGTAAGTGATTTCGTAAATGCAGGGGGTACGGACATGATGGCAATGCTGAAACTTGAGGCCCATGGACAAATTGATGCGGCTGATGTGAGAGCGATGTATGCCCAGTTCTTGAGTGACCAATATACTGTTTATCCGCGCGAGTCTCTGTCTAATAACATAGGCATGGATGCGACAGGTGTGCATTGTGATAGAACCGATTACTTCGATGCGACGTTAAGCCGCAAGACTACATTTGAATTACCGGATCATTTTGTTGTAGATCCCAGAATTGTTAAGGCGAATCGCGAGTTCTGGAATAATCGCAAGTTAAATAGTCAGCGAATCTTGAGTAGGGTGGTTAATAAACTGAAAAGGGTATCAGCACATCTTTTGCCTAAGAGTGCTCAATGAGCAGCAGTGGTTGTTCGAGTAAGGTAGTAGTAAGGTGTCGCGTATGTGGCCTTAGTGATGCTGATTCTTTGGGGAAAATTGCAGATTGCGGTGAATTTGCGGGGCAACATATCTCACCCCCAATCAAGGGTGGTGAACTTCAGTTATGCAAGGATTGCGGCTCCATGTTCCGGCATCCCACCCTTTCAGCAAGTGACTATATTTCGCTTTATGAGCAGGCGCCAAGTACTGTTTGGGAGGGGGGCGGTGTTGAACGTAACGATTTTGCAGCGATATATACATTTTTGAAAGATCACACGGGTGGCTCGATACTTGATATTGGATGTTATACGGGAAATTTTCTTGCCGGATTACCCGGAAAATTTAAAAAATACGGTTTAGAACCATCGGATATGGCATCGCGGGAAGCAGTATCAAAGGGTATGTATGTTCTTGGGAAAACATTGGATGATTTGGATTCAGACCAGGCTTTTGATATGGTCGTGGCAATCGATGTGATTGAGCATGTTCTCGATGTTGAAAAGTTCTTGAGCCAAGCATTAGGTCATATAAAGGGGAATGGCTTGCTTATAATTTCAACAGGAAATCCGGAATGTTACTTCTGGAAGAAAGTGTTCAAGTCCAGGTTCTGGTATAACTTTTTCGCGGAGCATGTGACATTCCCGAGCTACAAATATTATAGTGATTTTGCAAATCGTCACGGGCTGCAAATACCCGAACAAATTCGTTTCAGGTATACAGAACTGAAGCCCGTTGTACGATTCTCAATGTTGCTTCGCTATTCATTTTCTTTGGCCATTCAAAAGGGCGTGAAAATAATTCGCGGTACTACTGCCCAGCAAATTCATCTATTCGCTTATGTTAGCTTTATAGCTGCATTTACTGATCATCATGTGATTATTTTCAGGAAGAGGTAGTTGTGTTGACAATAAAAGAGACAATCCGGCAGATGTTGCAGAAACTGGGGCTAGATGTACGCCGTTATGTTCCGTCAACACCGTTGCCACCATCGCAAGTAACTTCTTCGATGCGAAAGTTTGAGATCGACCTGGTTTTAGATGTGGGGGCAAATAGAGGCCAGTTCGCATCGGAAATTCGCCAGCAAGGATACGCAGGAAGAATTTTGTCATTCGAACCCCTTTCTCAAGCTCACATTGAGTTGCAGCAAGCAAGCATGAAGGATCCGCTGTGGGAAGTTTTTCCACGTTGTGCACTCGGCGATCATAACGGTGAGGTTGAAATCAATATTGCGGGTAATTCTGACAGCAGTTCGATTCTGCCCATGCTGGAATCGCATCGAAGCGCTGCGCCAGAATCTGCATATCAGGGCAAAGAGAGCGTCCCAATCAAAACTCTGGACGCCGTGATTGGGCAATATTTGGAGGATGCGCGCTCAATCTTTTTGAAAATCGATACGCAAGGATTTGAGTGGCATGTGCTGGATGGCGCGCGGGAAACCTTGCCGAATGTTCGTGGCGTTTTGGTGGAGCTTTCCCTTGTGCCGCTTTACGAAGGTCAGCATTTGTGGCGAGAAGTGATGGCCCGTCTGGAGGCAGAGGGTTTTACGTTATGGGCATTCCAGCCGGTATTTTCCGATTTAAGCCAGGGAAGAACACTTCAGGTCGATGGGATCTTTTATCGCAATCAATGATCTTCGGGGCAATGCCATGAAGATCATTGTCCCGGCAATCGAATAGATATAGCAGTTGTGGACTGATAATGGGATTTGAAGGAATAGTATGAAAATAAGCACCAAAATCAGATTAGCCGATATTATTTTGCTCCCGTTAGTTTACCCGGCGGCTCGTCTCTTGAAGTTTATTAGAAAGATAGGCGTTTCGAGGATGCCCCGTTGTAAGCAGGCCTTGATGAAAGTAGGTGTGTTCCCGATTTGGAATCATTATTATGAGCCGCTATTCGATAGTAGCGTATTAACCAGGCCATTGGATGAAGACCGCAATCTTCCCGGTATAGACTGGAATGTGCCCGGGCAATTGGCGATTCTGGAAAGCTTCAACTTTACGGAAGAGATGAAGGATGTGCCCAGGGCCAAAGTTGGCGACGGACATTTTCATATGGATAACGGTTCGTTTGTAAGCGGGGATGCGGAGTATTTATATAGTTTGATAAGACTGAAAAAGCCCGCAAGGATATTCGAGATTGGCAGCGGTTATTCTACGCTGATGGCCAGGAAAGCCATCAACAAAAACAGGGAAGAGACGCCCGATTATCAATGTAAACATCTGTGCATAGAACCTTATGAAGCACCCTGGCTGGAAGCTGCCGGGGTGACTGTGATCAGGCAGAAGGTCGAAGATGTGGGTACACCTTTGTTCACCGAACTAGAGCGCGGTGATATCTTGTTCATAGACTCATCACACATGATCAGGCCGCAGGGTGATGTGCTGTTCGAGTTCCTGGAGTTGCTTCCTACGCTAAAGAACGGAGTCATTGTCCATATCCACGACATTTTCTCGCCCAGAGATTATCTTAAGGAATGGGTGGTGGATGATGTTAAATTCTGGAACGAGCAGTACCTGCTGGAGGCATTCCTCACATGCAATCAGGACTGGAAGATCATCGGCGCATTGAACTATCTGCACCATAATCATTTTGAACTGCTCAGCGCCAAGAGTCCCTTTTTGACACCGGACCGAGAGCCGGGCTCATTCTATATAGAGAAAGTTGCCTGAACGGCTCTCAACAGGATGACTGAATTTCTGAATCCACGTTCCGGCAGTGGGACAGTCAGCAATGACACGATGCCATTACTGACAGTTGTCGTTGCCGTGTATAACGGCAAGGCCACACTGCAGAAATGTATCGACAGCGTTGTTCAGCAAACCTATCCAAACAAAGAACTGATTGTTATCGATGGCGACTCGAAAGATGGAACGGTTGATCTACTGGAAAAGAATCGCGATAAGTTCAGCTATTGGGTCTCCGAACCGGATAGCGGCATATACAACGCATGGAACAAGGGGTTGGCACAGGTGAAGGGAGAGTGGGTCTGTTTTCTGGGCGCAGACGACTATTTCTGGGATGTCACGGTGTTGGAGCGGATGTCTGCCAAGCTGGTTACGCTTCCAGAAAATATTCGTGTGGCATATGGCCTGATCATGCTGCTCGGCGCCGAGGGAGAAGCGCCGCGTCCCAAAGGTGAACCTTGGGAGCAAATCAAGGAATTCTTCAAGGAATACATGTGTATCCCGCATGTCGGCACGATGCATAGGCGTAGTTTGTTCGAACTGCATGGCAAATTTGACGAGTCATTTCAAATCGCCGGCGATTACGAATTATTGTTGCGCGAGCTAACGACGGGGAATGCGGCATTTTTTCCCGACATCATTACAGCCGGACAGTTGCTTGGTGGCCTTAGTACTCATCCCGAAAATTATCTGCGCACCTTGCGAGAGACTTGGCGAGCGCAAAGGATGCATGGCCGATTCAAACCCGGAAAGTATTTACGGAAGGAAATGACAAGGGAGTATTTGCATCTGTTGCTATGGAAAGTGTTTGGGGACCGGTTGATCAGAAGGCTGCTTGACCTGCGCAGGCGCATCAAGGGATTGCCGCCACATTGGACAAAGTCATGAGTGCAGAATCCAAGCACTGCTTAACACAACTTGGTCAATATGCTGCTCGCGGAATTCTTGTGGTGGCATAGTCCGTGGATAAGTTACATTGGGAAGTCAGTTCACTTGTAATCCGCGATGGCACATATTTTGGGTATGGCTGGATATTCCATGAAGAAAAGGGAATAAGAGAGATAAGACTGAAGGTAAGTTTTTCGAACGGTGAAAGCCAATCGATCGTCGCAAGTGTCGGGAAATCCAGAAAGGATGTGGCCGCAACCTTTCCTGCATTTGCCACAGCACAGCATTCCGGGTTCTTTTTGCTTGGATGTTGTTACCAGGAGCAGGAAAGTTCTGGCGATCTGCTCCTGCAAGTGACGTTTGAAGATGATTTTGTGTCTGAGCTGCATGTTCCGCGAGCTTGTATCAAGAGTGTTGGCACAGATAGTATTGCGCCCGGCGGCATCTCAATGCGCCAGTTTGTTGCGAGAGTGAAACGTAATCTATATCTTTTTAAGCGCTTTAAAGTTGCCAGCGTGCTAGCCAAGATCAGACGTTATCTCGGCAATAAACCACTATCACGCTTAGCAAAAGGCGAAGATGTCCGGAAGATATTGAGCGCGAGTGAACTATGCAATATCGTATTGGTGATAGATCATGATTTGGGTGGTGGAGCGAATCACTATCGAGAAAGACTGGTAACTGAAAAGGTCGATGAAGGAGCGACAGTCTTGATCCTTAGTTGCGCCATCGAGACCTTGTCATATGTATTGATGGTGCGAAGCAAACAGAGAAGCGAGCGATTTTCCATCCCTAGTTATGGTTTCGTATTTGAGTTGGCCGAGCAACTTCAAATCCAAGAGCTCATCTATAACACTGGCGTTACCTTCACCCGCCCCGAGGAATTACCCCCGTTGATCACCAAGCTGAAAAACAGTCACAGTTTGCGCCTGACACTGCTGGTTCACGATTTTTTCATGGTGTGCCCATCCCACTTTTTGATCGACGATGCCGGTACATATTGCGGCATTCCTGCAGTCAGGCGATGCCAGACATGCCTCGCAAACAATCAACAGGATTTCAGCTCGCTGTACAGGTCACGGGACATCGTTCAATGGCGTGCATTATGGGGAGCTGTTATCGATCTTGCGGATGAGGTCAGGACCTTTTCGGACAACAGTTTGGGGTTGCTTCAAAGAGCCTATCCGGCATTGGATTTATCAAGGGTCGTTGTAACACCGCACACAGTGCCTTACCTGAAACATGTAGATATCAAACCGTCATATACCGCTTCTTTGAGAATCGGAATCGTGGGCCATATCGGGTACCATAAGGGGGCGAAAGTCGTTCGGGATATTGCTTGCGAAATAAAGGCTCGCGGTCTCGATATACAGATCGTGGTTATAGGTACAATCGAGGCCCGATGTGAGCCGTCTGTCGTCAGCGAAACTGGGCCCTATCTGCACGACAAGCTTGGGGAGTTAATTGAAAGTGCGGGGGTGAACATCATGTTATTCCCGTCGATCTGGCCGGAGACATTTTCATATGTCGTGCAGGAGTTGGTCGAACTCAAGCTGCCAGTCGCCTGTTTTGATTTTGGTGCCCCAGCGGAGCGGCTACGCGCTTATGACAAGGGCTTGATACTGAAAGAGACAGCGGCATCCGCTACAGTGGACAACCTGATTTTATTCCACAAGAGTGTTTATTTATTGAACCGAAAATAATTGGAATGCGATGAAAGAAAAAAAACTCAAATATGAATACCGCGTAGATGCAGACTCTGCCGGCGAGCGAGTAGTGCGGATAATTGGAGAAAATAAACGCGTGCTAGAGCTCGGCTCCGGGCCTGGTACGATCACCAGGCTCTTATCGAAAGAGTCGAATTGCCGCGTTATCGCGCTTGAGATTGATGCCGAAGCAGTCAAGAAACTGTTGCCTTATTGCGAGCGTGCGTACCAGGCCGACCTGAATGATCCGCATTGGCCGGATGCTATTAGGGATGAGGGAAGATTCGAGGCGGTCATAGCGACGGATGTGCTGGAGCATCTATATGAACCGTTGACGGTATTGAAAGCGATGAAAGGCTTCCTGGATGAGAGCGGCTGCATCATAGTCTCCGTGCCGCATGTGGGGCATTCGGTGATACATGCCTGCCTGCTGGACGAGGATTTCGAATATCGGGATATCGGCCTGCTTGACCGCACCCATATCCGTTTCTTTGGTATCAAGAATATACAGAGATTGTTCGAGGATGCCGGCTTGAAGATCGTTCATGCGGAGTTTGTGATGCGCGAACCGGAGCATACCGAGTTTGCCAAGCGTTGGGCAAAAACACCGGTGGAAATTCGCAATGCGCTAACGAAAAATCCGTTCGGATCGGTCTACCAGGTCGTTGTACAGGCGGTGCCCATAGAGGCGGCAGGCGAGGCGATAATACTGATGGATGTATTGGTGCCGCGCCAGCGCCTGACTATGATCGACCATGTGAAAGCCTTCCTGCGTGTGCATGCGAGCGCGAAACTGTACGCAAGGCTGCAGGAGATGTACGCATCGGCCCGCGAATTTTTTGCGAAAGACAAACACTGAACATTGAATGCATCGCCATTATTGCTTGTGAGGGAATGGCGGCAAGAGTACAGGATAGGATGTACGGGCTGGGCACAAGAAAAACAAGGGGAACTTAAAAGTTGGCAATGAATGATGTGAAACTGATTGCGATGTATTTCCCGCAATTGCATGCGATCCCGGAAAATGACGAGTGGTGGGGTAAGGGCTTTACCGACTGGAATAATGTGAGGACTGCGATGCCTCAACATGAAGGCCATTACCAGCCACGTGTGCCCCTCGACGAGCATTACTATGATCAGTCGCAGTTGGAGACGCTGCGCTGGCAAATCGATCTGGCCAGGCGCCACGGTGTCTATGGCTTTTGCCATTACCATTACTGGTTTGATGGCAAGCAATTGCTCGAGACGCCGACCAACCTGATCATGGCAAACAAGGACATCGATTTTCCGTTCTGCCTGTCATGGGCCAACGAAACCTGGTCCAGAAGATGGGATGCCCGTGAGCACCATATCCTGATCCAGCAAACCCACCCCCCGGTCAAAGAGCGCTGGAAGTTGCATTATGATTATCTGATCAAGGCTTGGACTGATCCGCGAGCTATCAAGGTGGATGGCAAGCCGGTTTTCGTGATCTACCGGCCACAGCGTATTGAGAAGGTAAATGAGATGTTGGCGTACTGGCGCGATCTGGCAAAACAAGATGGGCTGCCCGGCTTGTATTTTATTTTCCAGAAACAGGGAGAGCTGCACAATAACAATTGCCTGAAGTCTTTTGATGCCCTTTTCCAGTTTCAACCTTTCGAGGCGATCAATTCCCCATCCTTCGATGAAACATCGATCAGGCATTCACGATTGTTCAAGCTGATACGAAGGCTGCCGGAGCGTTATCAGAACATGTTGCGCGGGCTCAGAGAGGCGTTCGTCAAAGAGCTGACTTTTCATGATTACAATGCGATCTGGCAGAATATCGTCGAGATCCGCCCGGATCAAAATCTGACAACGTTTCCGGGTGCTTTTGTCGATTGGGACAATACATCCCGATACAAGAAAAGAGCCACTATATTTCGCGGTGCTACTCCGGATGGATTTGCCGTTTGGTTCAAGAAGTTGGCAGACAGCATGCCAGAAAGAAATCTTCCGGAAAATTTCATTTTTCTTAACGCCTGGAATGAATGGAGTGAGGGAGCTTATCTGGAGCCAGATGAGCGCTACGGCTACCAGTATCTTGAGGCGGTCAAAAGAGTGCTGGATGGAGTTGACCGAGGCTATCGAGATGAGGTGGTTTGATGATAAAAGCTAAACAGTTTCATTCGGAAATAATCTCCGATGCCAGATTACTTCAGGGCCTTCTTGGTCTTCGAGGAATTGCCGCATTTGCAATCGTGTTGTATCACCTTCGCCACCTCACGGGTATCCAACTTCCGCTAGGATTTTATTTTATAGAAAGTGATTTCGCGCATGGGGTGCATTTGTTCTTTGTACTGAGTGCGTTCTCGTTGATGTACTCGACTGAGCACACTATACATCGTCCAGCTTGGGTCCGAGAATATCTTCTCAAGCGGTTTTTCCGCATCGCCCCACTTTTCTACACCATACTGGCTTGCATGGTTACTTGGAAGATCGGACATGCATTCATATCTGATTCAGCGCCACCTAATATCTCTACCATTTTAGTCAATCTATTTTTTGTTTTTGGTTTTTTCCCAGAGCCAGGAATTGGATTCGTGCAAGGGGGGTGGACTGTCGGTGTGGAAATGATATTTTATGTATTGTTTCCCGTATTGTTGATGACAATCAAAACGAAAAAAGAAGCATTGATCTTTATGCTGGTTGCAGTACTGATCAGTTATTCTTCAAGAATCGATTTACACAACCTGTATTTAAGTACTGGGCCTATTTCCAAATGGGACTGGAGCTACTTTGCTTTTTTGCCGAACCTGTTTTTCTTCGCAGCGGGCATATACGCTTATAGATTCGAACAATCATGGAAATTACTTGGAAAGCCACTGCATGTGCTGCTACCTTTGGCTGCAGTATTGGCCATTTCCCTCTCACTGCACTTTGAACCAGGTAAGACTCTCATCAATTTCGGGCCCTTTTCTTCAATTATTATAGCATTTGGCTTTGGTGCGTTGTGCGTGTGGCAGAGTGCTAAACCCAACTGGTTGTTTGCTAATAGAACCTTTGAGTTTCTGGGGGAGAGGAGCTTTAGCATCTATTTACTACATCCGGTAGTTATCTATTTCTCGAAGAGCTGGGTCGTAAACCTGTATGCTAAACTGGAATCAGGCATGGGCGCCTATGCCTACTTTGTTTGCGCAGCGTTGGTCATGGTCGAAGTGTTAGTCATGGCCGAAATCACTTATCGTGCCATCGAAGTTCCTGGAATCAAGCTTGGCCGTAAACTTATTGAAGCCATGCGGGGAAAAGCCCTGCAGGTTCAATGAAAACATGGGATCGTGCAATGCCTCCAGAGATAACAAGCCACGGTAAAGTCACGGTGTTGCTCTCCACCTATAACGGGAGTAATTACCTCCAGCAGCAGCTCGATTCCTTATATGGGCAAACATATCCGAATGTCCGGATACTGGTGCGTGATGATGGCTCGACCGATACTACTCGGGGGATTCTGGAAACTGAGCGGGCAAAGGGGCGCATAGAAGTGCTGGGAGAGCATAGCAACCTAGGGCCTGCCCTTAGTTTTTTTGAGTTGCTGAAAAATGCTGCATCAACAGAAACAGAGTATGTCGCATTTTGCGACCAGGATGATATCTGGCTACCCGAGAAGCTCGCACTCGCGGTTGCGAAACTATCTAGGATCGCCTCCTGTGGGCCTGCAATGTATTGCTCCAGGGCGCAGTTGGTAGATGAGAACCTGCAGCATATCGGCTATACCGCGTTGCCGAGAAAGATTGGCTTTGGCAATGCGCTGGTGGACAGTATCGCCACCGGTTGCACCATAGTGCTCAATAGAGATGCGCTGCACCTGATCGGCAAGAACTTACCGGGGATGGTGGTGATACATGATTGGTGGTGCTATCTGGTCGTGTCCTGTTTCGGTGAGGTTGTTTTCGATGATGCCGCCACGCTCCAATATCGCCAGCACGACAGCAACACCATAGGTGTGGCGACAACGAGGTATGCCCGGTTAGCTAGAAAATACCTCCGGTTCTTTGGTGGTGGGGAAGGCGATCAGTGGATGAGTGCGCAGGCATCGTCGCTACTGGAGATATTTGAAGATGGCATCCCTCTTGCGCGCAGGCAGGTTTTGAATAATTTTAATGAAGCGAAAACGTCGCTGAGTCGTCGTTTGCAGCTGGCATTATCCCAAGATGTTTGGCGGCAAAAATGGCCAGATGATTTGATGTTGCGATTGCTGATATTGATGAATCGTTTTTAAGCTGGATACTTCATTAGAGAAGTCTGATTAAGTCCCGGAACTATGGTGGATACATTTCCGGTTCGTCCCGACTGCCTTGTTCATGCGGTGTAAGGTGAGTGCGAATGGAAAATACTCCGCAGAAGTGGACTCAGTCAGCCTTTCTTAGGCCGCTACGTGAAGCAAGCCGCATGCTGCTCCTTTAGGGATCAGGCTTTAACTCTGGAGTGTATTTGTGATTGTTGCTATTACCGGCGGGACAGGATTCATCGGGAAAAGACTGATCGAACGCCTAGTCGAGCGCGGCGACACGATTCGCTTGTTGACGCGCAACCCGGTAGATACTGGTATGTCATCTTTGGTGAAGATACATCAGTGCGATCTTTTGTCGGCGAGTCAGAGCGAACTTTCAACGCTGCTGGATGGTGTGGATGTGCTTTATCATTGCGCAGGGCAATTGACCGATGTGCAAGGTATGCGGGCTTTGCACGTTGATGCGACGCGTAAGTTGGTGGCCGCCGCCTCTGGGCGGGTGCGGCGCTGGGTGCAGTTGAGTAGCGTGGGTGTGTATGGTCCGGTGCATGATGGGACGATCACGGAAGAGGCCGCGATGAATCCGGTCGAGGAATACGAGATCACAAAGGCGGAGTCGGACCGCATCGTCGTCGCAGGCGCGAACATGGGGAGCTACTGCTATTCTATCTTGCGCCCTTCTAATGTGTTCGGCGCTGGTATGACCAATCGATCATTGTTCGCCATGATAGCCATGATAGAGCGGGGTTGGTTCTTCTACATAGGTAAACCCGGCGCATCGGCAAATTATATCCACGTCGATAATGTCGCCGAAGGCTTGATACGCTGCGCGACTATGGATGCCGCAAGGAACAGGATATTCAATCTTTCCGATCACCGCACGATGGAACAGTTTGCGGATACGATCGCTGCAGCGCTTGGCTGTGCTGCGCCGGGATTGAGGATGCCTGCACCGGCCACCCGATTAGCAGCAATGCTTTTGGGCAGGATACCGGGGTTTCCGCTGACGTTATCCAGATTTGATGCACTGACGAATCGTGCGCAGTATCCGATTGCGCGCATCAGGCAGGAATTAGGGTATGACCATGTCGCTTCGATGGAATATGGGCTATGCGAGTTGGCTCGGGCATACCGGTAATGGCCAGTCACGATAATTAAGTATCCCAGGAATCCAGGTCTACTGAGTGGTCTTGACGCTACGATTATTCCAATTGGCATTGAGCGCAAAGTGTCCCGTTGGCGTGGCCTATCTGCCTTGGTTCGATTGGCGATCTTGTTTCGCTACGAACAGTTTGATCTAGCCTATTCTATGATGCCAAAAACAGGATTACTGGCAATGCTAGCTGGCGATTTTCAATCGTATTTATACATTTACGGGACAAGTCTGGGATGCGATAACCCGACACGTGGTATATTCATCACGGCTTATACGCAAGGAGTTGGGTTATGCTGTGTTGTTTCAATAATTTCGATCTCTAATTAGGCTCAATGGTGTTAATAGAAAAAACAATAAAATTGAGATAGCTTATGCAGAGAAAATTATTAAAAAACACCTCTCTTGTTTTATGGCTCATATTTTTTTGTTACGCCACTTTCGCCGCGCTTCTTTTCCAGAAGCTATTGCTTACACTTGTACCTTCTTTGCATGCTTCTGGGGGGCTTCTTCCCAATGACGCAGCATATTTCGACTCCGTAGCCTGGGAGCTTGCTGAAAAAATACGGTTATATGGCTGGGAAAATTGGAAATTATTTCCATCGACAGCATCATCTGGGAATGTTGCAATAGTAAGTGCGTTGTACGCTGTGTTTGGACACGATCCATCCTTGGTCATACCTATAAATGCAGCTATGCATGCGTTAGGGGGCCTCTTGATTTTTTTGCTTGCACGTGAGCTTGCAGACAATAGTTCTGTAGGGAATTCTGCGGGATTTTTTGCAGCTACATTATTTATTATTTACCCTACTTCATTGAGCTGGTATGGGCAAAACCTCAAAGACGTCTATGCTATAGCTGGAACTCTTCTAGTGCTGCTGACATGGGTTAAAGCTGTACGTGGCCCTAGTGGTATTCGCGATTGGTTGTTACTGATAATAGGGAAGTTTATCGGTATATTGTTGATTGCCAGTGTTCGCCCATATGGACTTAGAGTGCTCTTGGTCGCTACATTTGGTATGTGGCTGGCGGTCATCCTCACTGCAGCTTTGCGTCACCAAACCAGACATTTTTTGAAATTAACCCTATTCTTTCTGGCTGCGATTATTACACTGGCTGGCGGCATCAAGGCTTTTAGTGATGGAGGGATTATTGCCGGTTCGGAAGGAGGCCCTCCGCACCTAGGCGAGACTTATAAAAACTGGCAGAGCAACGGAGAATGGCAGTGGAGAAACGCAACTTGGCTCCCCGATAGTATTGAAAATTACATTGAAATTGCTTCGAGGACTAGAGCCGGGCTGATTGAATATGGCTTAAGTGAACGCGCAAAATCCATGATTGATGAGGATATAGCGCCGCAGAGTATAGGAGAGGTGGTTGTTTACTTGCCTAGAGCATTACAAGTAGCGACATTAGCGCCATTCCCGTTATTCTGGCTGGAAAATTTTAGCATTACCCGTCTCATCTCCGCAGGAGAAATGCTCATATACTATTTGTGCATTCCAGGTATTTTTTTACTATTGCTATATAACCGTAAGCCTACTGTATTTACAACTATCTATTTTGCGTGTTTCTTTTTACTCGTTCTGGGTTTTACGACAGCGAATATGGGTACTTTGTATCGCTTGCGTTACGCATACTTATTTGTTTTGCTTATGCTGGGGGTGTTGGGCTGGTTTACTTGGCTTGATAAAACAGAACGACTAAAACGGTTGTTTGATTTTTTGAACACGAGCCAAATGCCTATTGTTGACGAGTTACAAAAGACTCTACAAATCCCGATTCGTAAAAAGGTGATAGGCGAGGGGTTTCTGGTGATGGGGTTGACCTTTTTATATTTTTTAGGCTTCTTTTTGCGAGACATTATGATGGCTCGTACTTTTGGCTTGGGTGAAGCATTGGATAGCTTTTTTATTGCATTACTAATACCAATGTTCATAGTCTCTGTACTATGCATCCCTCTCGGAGCGGCATTTACTCCATACTATCTGGAGCTTAAAGAGCGCTTTTCACCACAAGTCCTTAGAGCAAGAATTTCGAGCATTTCCTTTTGGGTAACTGCTTGCCTTTTTTTTACCTGCCTCTTTGTTTATTTGAGTGGCCCGCTACTGCTGTCACTATTACCCTTTAGCTACCAGATATTAGATAAGGGGCATCTTGTTTTGTTACTGAATAGTGCTTTGCTCCTCCTGTTATTCAGTGGAGTTGTAATTCTGGGGAATTCAATACTAAATGCCAATGGACGTGCCGTATTAGCGGGCTCTATTCAGCTGATTGTTCCCATCTTTGCAATTTTAGCTTTGATATTATTTGGAGAGAGACATGGCCTGATTGTAGTCATGTTTGGCATGATAGCTGGCCTATTGTTAAACCTAATCATTGTGCAGTTCTATTTGAAACGGGTGGATACTAATCTCTTGCCAAGCCCCGGATTAATTTCCAAGCCTGAATTTTCCCCTTTGATGAATCAATATTTACCCTTGGCTATATCTGCATTTTTTGTAAGTGCAGCGGCGCCGATGGCAACCATTCTGGCCATGTCATTACCCGAGAGTGCTGTTTCCGCTTTTAATCTAGGTAATAAAATGGTGCTATTTGTCACTGGCTTGATGAGTGCAGCTATAACAGCAGTCATCTTGCCTTACTTCTCTTCTATGGTGGCCAAGAATTATCTGATAACGGCACGACGCGAACTATCGTTTTTTCTACTGTTTGCAACTTTTATCTCTATACCCATTAGCACAGGGCTTTATGTTTGGGCAGAGCCAATCGTACGCCTTATGTTTGAGGGAAATGCATTTGACAGAAATGCTACAGAGCTTGTTGCACGAGTGATGCAATACTCCGTCGTACAGATACCTTTCTTTGTGTGTAACATGCTTTTACTGAAATTTGCTATTGCTATAAAACTAGTTAGAGCGATCAGCGTGGTTGCTCTAACTGGGCTGGTGATCAATCTATGCTTTAGTATAGGTTTAATGCCGCACATGGGCGTAGCTGGGATTGCTTTGGGGGCTTCGATTTCAATGGTCGCATCGACTAATTTTCTGGTAATGGTACTTGTTAGGTACCGGCACATAAGTCTTTTCGATGCGGTAATAATGATATTGAATTGGTTATTGTTCGTGACTTTATTGATATGCGTACATTTTCAAAGTATTCCGAGTGCCTATGTTGCATTGATCGCATATGGTGTTTTGTTAGCTTGTTACTTTAGTTCATTTACCTATAATAAAAACTATCAATTAGGTGGTTGAATTTGTGATTTGCTGAAGCTAACCAGAAACTACTGACCAAGTATCAACTACCCGAATATTAAATGAAAAAATTTTGCTTTGTAGCCACGGTTCCGGCCGTTGTGCTTGCATTCCTAAAAGGGCATATACGGGCTACGACCGGAAAATGGTCGGTCAAAATAATAACTAACCCCAATGGCCTGAGTCTCCTAAATGACCTTAATGCGGAGTTGATCCCGGTTGACATTGACCGTAAGATTTCGCTTTGGCGCGATTTAAAGGCTCTAGTTCAGTTAGTCCTCATATTTCATCGTGAAAAGTTTGATCTAGTTCATTCTATAATGCCAAAAACAGGCCTGCTTGCTATGCTGGCTGGTTGGCTTGCAAGCGTACCTTGCAGAATACATACCTTTACCGGCCAAGTTTGGGTCAACGAGCGCGGTCCGAGTAGAGCAATGCTAAAATTTTTTGACAGGCTGATTGTTCTTTTCGCAACGCATATCATTGTTGATAGCCCCTCTCAGCGTACTTTTCTTGAATCTGAAAAAATCATTCCACGGGGCAAAGCTATCGTAATCGGCCAAGGTTCGATTTGCGGTGTCAACGCAGCAAGATTCCATGCTGACCCAGCTTTGCGCAAAAGTGTGCGCACAGAACTTAATATCAACGATGACCAAGTGATGATTCTATATCTGGGCCGATTGAATAAGGATAAAGGGATACTTGATCTTGCATATGCATTCAAAAAAATAGCTGCAGATCGAGAGGCCGTGCTAGTACTGGTGGGCAATGAAGAAGATGTGTCTTTTTTCCGGGTTCAAGAGATTTGTGCAGGATTATCCTCATTGCTTCGCAAGGTAGATTTTACTGAAACTCCGGAAAGGTACATGGTTGCCGCCGATATTTTCTGCCTACCAAGTTATCGTGAAGGTTTCGGCCAAGTCATTATCGAGGCGGCCGCTTGTGGAGTTCCCGCAGTGGCCTCTAGAATTTATGGGATTACTGACGCAGTGGACGAAGGCAAGACAGGCGTTCTTTTTCCTGCAGGTGATGTAGAGATCCTTGGCGAAACATTATTAAAGCTTATAAATGATCCCATATTAAGAATGCAGTTGGGCCGACAGGCACACGAACGGGCACTCGCTCATTTCAATGCCGACGCAATTACTGCACAGCAATTGCAGATTTACAGGGAAGCGCTAACGGGTAGCGGCGTATCGACGCGCCCATTTTAATAACTGACATTTTTGTAATGGTTAATCGGGGCAGTTGATGAGCGTTCTCGTTACAGGCGCAAATGGCTTTGTTGGCAGAGCTGTGTGTGAAGTACTTCACCAGCGGGGGATTACAGTGATTGCAGCTGTAAGAGAACCTGTTACCCAGAAAACCATTTTTAGGAAGGTATCGGTTGATGATATCAATGTGCAGACAGATTGGAAATTGGCTTTAATAGGAATTGAAGTTGTTATCCACCTCGCCGCACGTGTACATGTGATGGATGACTGTGTTGCTGACCCTTTGGCAGAATTCCTTGAAGTCAATTTGCATGGCACTGGCAATTTGGCCCGACAGGCTGCTGCTGCTGGGGTGAAAAGATTTGTCTATGTAAGCTCTATTAAAGTGAATGGTGAATACACAGCTAAGCAGCCTTTTAATGAATCGGACCAGCCACACCCGCAAGACCCCTATGCTATTTCAAAATGGCAGGCTGAGCAGGCATTGCGTGCCATCGCTGAGGAAACTGGGATGGAAGTAGCCATTGTCCGGCCGCCTTTAGTATATGGCCCCAACGTGAAAGCTAATTTTGCAAGATTATTAAAGACAATTGATAAAGGCATTCCTTTACCCTTGGCGAATATCTGCAATTTACGTAGCCTGATATATGTCGGTAATTTGGTGGATGGGCTTATTAATTGCGCCACCCACCCTGCAGCTGCCGGTCAAACTTACTTGGTAAGTGATGGCGAGGATGTATCCACTCCGCAGTTGATACGCGCGTTGGCGAATGCTTTGCATAGGCCTGATCGGGTTTTTCCAATGCCGCTGGCAATCATGCGAGGAGTAGCCAAGTGCTTTGGAAAGTCAGCGGCTATCGACAGGCTCACACAGTCGCTGGTGGTTGATAGCTCTAAAATCCGTAAGGATCTTGGCTGGCAACCGCCTTATACGATGGCACAGGGTTTGCAGGCGACGGCAGACTGGTATCGCCAATCCGTAAAATCAGGGCAAGACTAATGATGCAGTATTCGATACTCACCTTTGCGTCCACTTTATTGCTGTTGCTTTTGTTGCTGAAAACACGCTTGGTTAATCTTGCTCTGGATCATCCAAACCATCGTTCTTTACATGCTGGCGCCATCCCCAGAACTGGTGGGCTGGCGGTCATGACAAGCGTGATCATTACCTGGAGCCTGTTGGGCCATAACTGGATATGGTTGCTGATCGTGTTGCTACTTGCAGCAGTTTCCCTGATTGACGATATACGCGGCTTGCCAGTCGTATGGCGACTGCTGGCGCAGATATTGGCTTGTGCTGCTTTGCTCTGGTTTGGCATGCTCGGTCTTGATTGGTGGATGCTGATGTTGGTATTTCTAGCACTGGTCTGGATGACTAATTTATATAACTTCATGGATGGCGCGGATGGATTGGCCGGGGGCATGGCGCTTTTTGGCTTTGGTTTCTATGGGCTTGCTGCTTATCTCGCTGGCGATTTGAATCTTGCGATATTGGCTGGCAGTATCAGTACCGCTGCGTTGGCTTTTTTATTGTTCAATTTTCACCCGGCCCGTATTTTCATGGGGGATGCGGGCTCGATTTCACTCGGGTTTTTAGCTGGTTCAATGGGCCTGTATGGCTGGCAAGGTGATTTATGGCCAGCTTGGTACCCCTTTCTTATATTTTCGCCATTTATTGTGGACGCGACTATAACTCTACTCAAGAGATTGATGCGTAAGGAAAAAATATGGCAGGCACACAAAAGCCATTATTACCAGCGCCTGGTACAGATGGGATGGGGTCATCGCAAGACGGCCATCACAGAGTATGGACTGATGCTCGCCGCAGGCTTGTCGGCTATCTTACTGCTTCAGCAAACGATGACATTTGTCGCTCTGATTTTGGCTATATGGGTAATGTTCTATTGGGCGGTCATGCATGTGATTGATAAAAGATGGGCTGCCAAAGCGGGCTCCACCATTAATTTTAGGTAAAATGCCTGAAGCTCATTCAACAGAGGTTGCTTAAAGCCCGGCTTATGCTTTCCAGAAAATCAATAAAAACTATATTTGCAAACCCCAGCTGGCGTACTGCATTGGCGTTCTTTCATGACGTCTGCATTGCCTTCCTTGCGTGGGTCCTGGCATATCTATTTCGCTTCAACTTCTCGATCCCCGCAGGTTTCGCCCATACATTATGGCAAACGATATTGTGGGTAGTCCCGCTACAGGCTTTTGTTTTTGTCAGGTTCGGCCTTTATCGTGGCGTATGGCGCTTCGCCAGTATTCCTGATTTACAGCGCATTCTGTCGGCGGTTTTGATTTCATCGTTATTTGCAGCCGCCTTGTTGTTTATGTTCAAACCAGTAGGTGCTGTGCCCAGAACGGTCTTGATACTCGACCCACTTTTACTGGTGCTTATGATGGGCGGCAGCCGGTTTGCCTATCGTGCGTGGAAGGAGCACCGCCTGTACGGAGTGGCATATAAACATGGCCAGCCAGTATTGATTCTGGGGGCGGGAGACGCAGCCATTGCGTTGTTGAAGGATCTGGCACGTAGCGCCGAATGGCGGGTTATTGGTTTGCTGGACGACGATCAGGCTTTGCATGGCCGGGAGTTGCTGGGCGTCAAGGTCTTGGGAAGCCTTACGAGACTGGCTGAATTTGCGGATAGGTTGAGTATTCGCCATGCGATTATTGCCATGCCGGCCGCAGACCATCAAACCCGTCGCCGGGCAGTCGAGTTGGCCAACCAGAGTGGGCTGACGGTATTAACGGTTCCGGCTTTTGACGACCTGATGAGCGGCAAGGTCAGCGTTTCCCAGATCAGAAAAGTTGAAGTTGAGGATCTACTGGGGCGTGAGCCAGTAATGTTGGATGGCGATGGCTTACACGATCTGATAAACGGTCGTGCAGTACTCGTCAGCGGTGCAGGCGGCTCGATAGGCTCCGAGCTTTGCCGCCAGATTGCCAAATACCAACCCAACTTGCTTGTTTGCCTGGAGTTGTCTGAGTACGCACTTTATAAGCTGGAACAGGAGTTTTCCAGCCACTCTCCGCATATCCAGGTTGCGTACGTGATGGGGGATGTAAAGAATGAAAAGCGCTTGCAGCTCCTGCTGCAGCGCTACCAGCCTGCCATTGTCTTTCATGCTGCCGCATATAAACATGTACCGTTAATGGAAAACGAGAATGTGGCCGAGGCATTAGCCAATAATGTGCTGGGGACTTATACGCTGGCCAAGGCCTGCAAAGAGGCTGGGGTGGAAAGGTTCGTGATGGTTTCCACCGATAAAGCCGTTAACCCTACCAATGTCATGGGGGCGAGCAAACGCTTGGCAGAGATGGTGTGCCAAGGCTTACAGGATAATACTTCCGTTAAAACGGCTAGTACGCGATTCGTTATTGTGCGTTTCGGCAATGTGCTCGGCAGCAGCGGTAGCGTGATTCCAAAATTTCGTGAGCAGATCGCCCAAGGTGGCCCAGTCACGGTGACGCATCCTGATATCACACGTTTTTTCATGTCTGTGCCAGAAGCTGCGCAGCTCGTCATGCAGGCGGGAATGATGGGAACAGGCGCCGAGATATTCGTACTGGATATGGGTGAACCGGTGCGTATCGCAGACCTAGCGCGCGACATGATCCGCCTTTCAGGGCTGGATGATGATGATGTCGAGATTGAATATACCGGCTTGCGACCTGGTGAAAAGCTGTATGAAGAGCTGCTGGCCGACGATGAGCTTACTTTACCAACACCGCACGCAAAGTTGCGTATCGCCGTAGCCAGGACAGCCGATAAAGCTTGGGTCAAGGCGTTGCTCAAATGGATAGAAGCTTCCGCTTCGCTGGATGAAGCTGTCATCAAGCAGGAACTCAAGATGTGGGTGGAGGAATATACTGGCGATATCAACCGGGACAAGCTTGATACGCCGCTTGCACCTCGATCATCAACTATCCATTAGTTCGGGCTAATACCCTTTAACCAATGAGCGCATGAAAAACCTAAATGAATAAAATTACCAAAGCAGTATTCCCTGTTGCCGGCCTCGGAACTAGGTTCCTGCCTGCTACCAAGGCCAGCCCAAAAGAAATGCTGCCCATTGTCGATAAACCGCTGATTCAATATGCGGCTGAGGAGGCAATTGCAGCCGGGGCCACGGAGCTGATTTTTATCACCGGCAGAAACAAGCGCTCCATCCCGGATTATTTTGATAAATCCTACGAGCTTGAAACTGAGCTGGAAATGCATGACAAAAAGGAGATGCTGAGTATTATTCGCGGCATTTTGCCCAAAGGTGTTTCCTGCATTTACATCCGTCAATCCGAGGCGCTGGGTTTGGGTCATGCAGTGCTTTGTGCCAAGCCGGTAGTGGGGAATCAGCCATTTTCCGTCATCCTGGCAGATGACCTGATTGATGGGAATCCCCCTGCACTGAAGCAGATGGTAGATGTCTTTGGTCAGCAATCCTGCTCCATTTTAGGCGTCGAAGACGTATTGCCGAGTGAAACCGCCAGTTACGGCATTGTTGACGCGGAAGCGATTGCGCCTGATGTTCTGCAATTGAAAGGTATTGTCGAAAAACCTCTGCCCGCTGATGCGCCTTCTACGCTGGCTGTAGTGGGGCGTTATATCCTGACGCCGAAGATTTTTGATTGTCTGGAGAACGTCAAGCCTGGCAAGGGCGGGGAGATTCAGCTCACTGACGGGATTGCCGCGCTTATGCGGTTCGAAAAGGTATTGGCCTACCGTTTTAAAGGTAAGCGTTATGATTGTGGTAGCAAACTGGGCTATATGAAGGCCAATGTCGATTTTGCGCTGCGGCACCCTGAAATTGGTGGTGAATTCTCGGAATATTTCCACCGGCTTAATAAGGGTCTGTAGCCTATGTATACGCAGCACACCGATCCCAGGCTCTATCTTGACCAGGCCGAGCTGATTCATAGCAAGGAAGTCGTAGATGCGGCACTTGGCTTGCTGGCCGATCAGATAGCGGCGAGCCTGGGCGACAGCGATCCGGTTGTGTTATGTGTCATGGGGGGGGCGGTGGTATTTGCCGGCCAGCTATTGCCCAAACTCAGTTTTCCATTGGTGTTTGATTATGTGCAGGTCAGTCGCTATCACAACCAGACCCAGGGTCAGCAACTCGTGTGGAAAGTGCTGCCGGGCGACAATATCCGGGGAAGGACAGTGCTCGTGCTCGATGATATCCTGGATGAAGGCCACACCTTGGCCGCTATCAAGGAAAAATGCCTGGAGCAGGGCGCGGAAAAGGTTGTCATAGCCGTGCTTGCTGAAAAACAGCTAAATCAACCCAAGCCTATCGCTGCCGATTTCGTTGGCCTTCAATTGCCCAATCGCTATGTATTTGGCTGCGGGATGGATGTTTATGGCTGGTGGCGCAATCTGCCGGCGATTTATGCGCTGGCCGAAGACGCTTGAGCTTGTGGGGCAGTCGGTTTAAGCGTTGGCAGGTGGCGCTGAAACCAGAATACGAGCGTCCCCACATTCAACTGTCTGGCCTGATCGGATTTTTGCTGTTTTCCGGCTCTCGACTGCACCATCTACCTTGATCAAACCTTCGCTTACCATGACTTTGGCCCGTCCGCCGCTCTCCGCCACCCCGGTCAGTTTCAACAGGTCGTTGAGCTCCACATATTCACCTCTGAGGTTGAATTCGATGGTTTGCATAAGGGGTTTAAGCCTCCAATGGGGTAGAATGGCGCTATTGCTGACAGAAACACTACTGATAGAAACATCGCAAGCCCAGATGAGGCCGGATTGGGATTGCGGACAAAGAACCATAAGTGCCAACGGCTATCATACGGTTTGAATGCGTGAGAACGCCTGGTGCAAAACAAATATCTGGTGCCCAGAAGAGGACTCGAACCTCCACACCCGAAGGCACATGGACCTGAACCATGCGCGTCTACCAATTCCGCCATCTGGGCACATCAAAACAGCTGAGGCGCGCATTTTACCAGAGCAACGAACTAATAGGAACAATACATTTTGTCCACGAAGAAAAAACACCGTAAAAATGATCCATACGCCAAGCGCGAAGCGGAGAATTACGCACACCCATTGCCCAGCCGGGAATTGATCCTTGAGGTCATGACGCAGCAGGGCATACCGCTTAAGGTAGAAGAACTCTATGGTTTGCTTGAGATTAGCGAGTCCGAGCAGGAGATTTTTAATCGCCGCCTGAATGCCATGGAGCGCGAGGGCCAGATTATGCCTAATCGCAAGGGCGCGCTATGCATTGCCGAAAAGCTCAACCTGATCCCAGGCAAGATTCAAGGCCATGCGGATGGCTTTGGGTTCTTGATTCCCGACAATGGCGGCGATGACATATTCCTCTCCCCGAAAGAAATGTCGCAGGTGATGCATGGCGACCGTGTGATGGTGCGCCAGAGCGGTTTTGACCGGCGCGGCCGCCCCGAAGGCAAGATTGTGGAGGTGCTTGAGCGCACCAATAAAAAACTGGTCGGCAGGCTTATCCGTGAACAGGGAGTCACTCTGGTAGCGGCTGAGGATAAACGTATCAATCAGGACATCCTTGTACCGCCGGGCCAGGATATGCAGGCGCAGTCTGGTCAGGTGGTCATGGTAGAGCTCATAGAGCAGCCTTCTGCTTACGCCAAGGCTATCGGCAAGGTCGTAGAGATACTCGGTAATTATGCGGATTCCGGTATGGAGATTGAGATTGCCCTGCGCAAGCATCAGTTGCCTTATGAGTTTTCTCCGGCAGCTGAGGCCCAGGCCGAAAAATATCCGCACCTCGTGCAAGAGGATGACTGGCGCGGCCGTATTGACCTGCGCGAGATGCCGCTGATTACCATTGATGGCGAAACGGCGCGCGATTTCGACGATGCCGTATATTGCGAGCCACAAGGCAAAGGCTGGCGACTGGTGGTGGCGATCGCCGATGTAAGTTTTTACGTGAGGCCGGGCGATGCGCTGGATAAGGACGCTTTCGAACGCGGCAATTCGGTATATTTCCCGCGCCGCGTCATTCCAATGCTGCCAGAAGCGCTCTCTAACGGTTTGTGTTCACTGAATCCTGACGTTGAGCGGCTGTGCATGGTATGCGATATGCAGGTCGATGGCAGCGGCACTGTAAAGCGGTATAAGTTCTATCCGTCTGTCATGCGCTCTAAGGCACGTATGACCTATACCCAGATTTATGAAATGCTGCAGGAACCTGACGGCGAATTGGCAAGGCAGTATGCATGGTTGATGCCGCATGCGCAGCATTTGTATGCGTTATATAAAATCATGCTGGCTGCGCGTGAAAAGCGCGGCGCTATTGAGTTCGATAGCCAGGAAACGCTGATGGTATTCAATGATAACGGCAAGATAGAGCGCATCGAGGCCACCACTCGTAATGATGCACATCGGCTAATCGAAGAATGCATGCTGGCGGCCAATGTCTGTGCGGCTGACTTCCTGCATGAAAATGCACAGCCTGCGCTGTATCGTATCCACGAAGGCCCTACGCCGGAAAAACTTGAGGCGCTACGCACATTCATGGGTGAGTTCGGCTTTGGTGTAGGCGGTGGCGATACCCCGCACGCGAAAGACTATGGCAAGCTCATGGCCCGCAT
>CAZBSR010000009.1:0-16170 GCA_964494575.1 uncultured Methylophilaceae bacterium
TGCTGGATGAGCAGCTGGCAAAGCCCGGCAGCAAGAAAGTCATCTGATGCTTTGGATCAAATCGGTACATATCATATTTATGGTGACGTGGTTCGCAGGCCTGTTCTACCTGCCGCGGCTATTTGTCTACCACGCCATGTGCGATAACGCTTCAGGCGCTGATGCCGCCAATATCGCGCGCTTCAAGATCATGGAGCGCAAGCTATTCTTCGGCATCATGACGCCCGGTGCCATTCTCACCATAGGCTCTGGACTATGGCTGATGCTGGGTTACGGCATTAGCGGCGGCTGGCTACATGCCAAGCTGACACTGGTCGCCGCGCTAGTGGCATATCATTTTTACTGCGGCAAACTGCTGCTGGATTTCAAGCATGACCGCAATCGGCACGGCCATGTCTACTATCGCTGGTTCAATGAATTTCCTGTACTTATCCTGATTGCGGTTATACTTCTGGTTGAGATTAAACCTTTCTAAGTACTTATTCAGTATGGATATTCTTAACTCTAGCTGGCTGCTGAGAATGCTCGATAAAATGGGCAGCACGCCGCGTGAGCGCCTGCTGGCGCTGTTCGATATCGTTGGCGACTGGCTGGATGCGCCGCACATGCGCGAGAGCCTGGGGTCGCACGATCCAGACGCTATGGATATCGACAGCATCGAGACAACTGATACCGAGCCGCAATCCCTGCTGCTATACCTGACCGCACAAGCCCAAGCCAGCGGCGCCCAAGAACCGGAGATACTCGCCCGGCAACTTTACTTCATGTGCATGAGCATGTTGCGCGAGGAGTTACGCTCACCCGGTTGCGCTGCCAGCCAGCATGCGAAGCAGGTCGCCCGCGCGCTGATCCAGGCACAAACACAGAAAGAGCGCCTCATCACCAGACGCTCGGCATATGCCATCGCGGCTAGCATGTTTTTCTTGACCGGCATTTTGAGTGTACTGGCACTAGGTATATTGAAACCATTCGCGCCCGCTCAACAGAAGGACGCGTCCATTGGTACCGACGAAGCTGTTGTAGTGGAAACCAGGCCGACTGAAGCGCGTCCGGAACAAACCGCCGCCCTGTTCGCCGCCATTGAGCAGATGCGTAAAGGCGAATGCCAATTCCCCGAGGCGCTGCTATTACCCGATGCACAAAAGGCGGTCTACCTGACCAATGTGGTGCAAGGGCAGATATCCACCAATGCCGACGACCAGAAACTGGTGATACAACTGCTGAAAAAAGTACGCTGCAATTACACGCCGATGCTGATGAAGAACTCCGTCGGCTAACTTCAGCGGCCGCTCTACTCCGTATACTGAAAAGTATAATTGGAGCTGCTCCCAGTAACATTTAAGAACTGCAGCTCCCGTAATACAGGCCTGTTACAATCAATTTCCCAGTATTTCGTCACATAAATATTACTCACCGGTAAATACGGCACTCATACGGATTTAGTGATAAAGTTAGACATCTTTAAAGTTTGGGGCGCCAACCATGTCTGTACTACGCGAAAAAATCTTGCATGTAGCATCCGACCTTTTCCATACGCGCGGCATCAATTCAACTGGCGTAGATACCATCGTGGCTGTGGCAGGCACTACTAAGATGACACTCTATAAATACTTCCGTAGTAAAGAAGAGCTGATACTGGAGGTGTTGCAAAGGAGCCATCTCGACTTTGAGAACTGGCTAAGCGACAAACTGGCACAGAACTCCAGAAAACCTTCCGACCGCCTGCAAAAGCTGTTCGACTTCATCGAGGAGTGGGTGACTGCTCCGGATTTTCGCGGCATGGCCTTCCTGAAAGCGTCTGCTGAATTCCCCAATGAGGAAAATGCCATCCACCGGCTGTCCGCGGATCAATCAAGAAAATTCCGGCAATATCTGGCTGAACTGGCGACAGACGCCGGCGTCAAGGATGCGGATGGACTTGCGCTGCAACTATCATTGCTGATTGAAGGCGCCATGCAGGCGGAGCAGATGAAGCGCGGCTCAGGTGCCATCAAATATGCAAAAAAAGCTTCAAAGATACTGATCGACAGCGCGCTCAAAAACTGAGATTTGCTCTTTTCCTGAGTAGGCGCTCAGTGCCAAAACCTGTCTTGTAGCCCGCCACACCACTCCCTCGTTAGTTTTGCCAGCACCCAATTCAAGCTTGCCTGTGTCTCAGGGGCTCTGGATAATAGCGTTTTCATTGAAAGAACCTACATGCAGACACTTATTTGCGGCTCGCTGGCGTTTGATACCATCATGGTGTTTCCGGACAAGTTCAAGCACCATATCCTTCCCGAGAAAATCCATATCCTGAACGTCGCTTTCCTGGTCCCTGAAATGCGCCGTGAATATGGCGGTACTGCCGGCAATATTGCGTATAACCTTCAGCTCCTGAATGGCAGCCCGCTGATCATGTCTACGGTGGGTGAGGATTTTGGCGAATATGCTGTCCGGCTCAACAACCTCGGCATCGATAGCACACATATCAAGACCATCGCTGGCAGTCACACTGCGCAGGCCTTCATCACTACCGACCTTGATGACAACCAAATCATTGCGTTCCATCCGGGCGCCATGAATCATTCACATAGCAACAGTGTAAAAGAGGCAAAGGACGTGGGCCTGGCAATCATCGCGCCGGACGGGCGTGACGGCATGTTCCAGCATGCGCGCGAGTGCCATGAGGCTGGCATCCCGTTCCTGTTCGACCCGGGTCAAGGCCTGCCAATGTTCAGCGGCGAAGAGCTGATGCACTTCCTTGAGATGGCTGATTACATGTCGGTGAATGATTACGAGGCGCAACTTATCGCGGACAAAACCGGTCATAGCATTGAGTCATTGGCGCTTAAGGTAAAGGCGCTGATTGTCACCCTGGGCAGTAAAGGCTCTACGATCCATGCCGATGGTCAACGTATACATATCCCATGCGTTGATGCTGTAGCAGTGGTGGATCCGACCGGTTGCGGCGATGCGTATCGCGCCGGTCTTTTGTATGGCATGGCACGTAGCTGGGATTGGCAAACCTGCGGGAGGCTGGCCTCGGTGATGGGGTCGCTCAAGATTGCCAGTCGCGGCGGACAAAATCATACGCCGCAGGTAGCCGACATTGAACGCTTGTATCATCAAGCCTTCGGCGAGCAGATCGCGCTATAAAATTAACGCTATAAAATTAATTGGCTGATATATAAGGAGACTCAGATGCGCAGTTTAAGATTGATTGTTATTTTAGGTATTGCAGCGCTGCTCGCTGCTTGCGCAAGCTCCAACTCCGGGGGCGTCTATAGCCGTGACGAAGCGCGCAAGGTACAGACCGTCAAGACTGGCGTAGTCGAAAGTGTGCGCCAGGTTAAGCTGGAGGGTACCAAAACGCCGATTGGTACTGGCGCAGGCGCCGTAGTTGGTGGTGTTGCCGGCAGCTCGGTCGGTCATGGCAAAGGCTCTGCGATTGCCGCAGTACTCGGCGCAGTGGCAGGCGGCCTTGCCGGATCGGCCGCAGAAGAAGGATTTACCCGTAAAGACGGCGTGGAAATCACTGTAAAACTGGATTCAGGCACCATGGTCGCCGTTGTTCAGGAAGCCGATGAGCCCTATTATCCGGGTGAAAAAGTGCGTCTGCTGGAAAGCGGCGGCGTTACCCGGGTCAGCCATTAGCCGCAAGGGTTAATGACAAGTCATCAAAGCTTCAAACGCATGTAACTGTTGCGTCACTTAAAGTTCGTAAAGTCTTCCCGGTTCAAACCAGCCCGGGAAGACGAATATGCTGCAAAAGCACACTACACAAGGCTTGTATCAGGAGCATGGCCAGCTCGGTTACAGTTTCGCACGAAATCCCTCTGAAGTTGCCGAAGCTCAACGCCTGCGCTACAAGGTATTTGCCGAGGAGATGGGCGCAACCTTGCCCGGCAAGGGCGGCATTGACCAGGATGGCTTCGACGCCTTTTGCGATCACTTGCTGGTACGCGACAATAGCACTGGCAAAGTCGTCGGCACTTATCGGTTACTGGACCCCCATATGGCAAACGAAGCAGGCGGATATTACTCGGCAGGTGAGTTTGATTTAAGTCGTTTGATGCACCTGTTTGACCGTACGGTAGAAGTGGGCCGCGCGTGCGTACATGCGGATTACCGCACCGGTGGCACGCTTGCCCTGCTCTGGGCCGGACTGGCGAAGTATATGCAGAAGCATCGTTATGATTACATGATGGGCTGCGGCAGCGTGGGTATGGGCGATGGTGGACATGCGGCGGCCAGCCTTTATAATCAACTACAGCATGACTACCTCTCACCCCCTGAATACCGCGTCTTTCCCCGTTGCCCGTTGCCGATGCAAGCGCTGGATAAAGGTATGCAGGTAAGCTGCCCACCGTTGATAAAAGGCTATTTGCGACTGGGGGCCTACATTTGCGGCGAGCCCGCTTGGGACCCTCATTTCAACACCGCAGACATGCTGATCATGTTGCCGTTATCGCGTATGAACAAGCGCTATGCGAGCCATTTCTTCAAATAATTTCGGATGCTATTGCAAAACAAATATTCAAGTAGATTAACTCGGGTTTTTCGCAGTTTACGCCTGCTCCTCCACGTGCTTTATGGCCTGTTGATTGCGGGCCTCATCCTGCCCCGGGTAAGTAAAAACCGGGCCAATGCGATTATCAGCCGCTGGTGTCGGGGCCTGTTATGCGTACTGAATATCGGCATCGTTACGCATGGCAATATGCCTGATAAAAATCAGGGTAATACCATGTTCGTGGCTAACCACATTTCCTGGATGGATATTTTCGCGCTTAACAGCCTGCGCACCATGCGCTTTGTCGCAAAATCAGACATACGTAGCTGGCCGGTAATCGGCTGGCTGTGCGAGAAAGCCAATACTTTATTTACCGAGCGAAGCAGGCGGCATGACGCAGGTCGCATAGTGGACATCGCGGCAAACTGCCTGCGCGCCGGCGATTGCCTGTGCCTGTTTCCTGAAGGCACAACCTCTGACGGCAGCGAGTTACTGCCTTTCAAGGGCAGCCTGATACAGGCGGCGATTGATGCAAAATCACAATTATGGCCGGTTGCTATCCGCTACCCTGATGCCGATGGTGGAGTTAACAAGGAGATGGCCTATTATGGCGACATGAGCCTTGGACAGTCACTCAGGCAGATACTGGCACAACGCTCGCCGATGATAGAGTTGCATTTCCTGCCGCCCATCAGAGCGCAGGGTGCAGAGCGTCGCAGCCTGTCTCGCTCGGCCCGCCAGGCCATTGCAGACCGATTGGATATTTAAGGCTAATTAAGGCTGTATTTTAAAGATGTATGTTTAAAGATACGTCGCAGGGGCTGCATGGTACCTGAAAAATCGCCTTATCCTCCAGGCGAAACGCCGTCAGCTCACCGCCCCACAAGCAGCCCGTATCAAGCGCAAACAGATTACCCTTTTGCTGCAAACCCAGCGCCGACCAGTGCCCGAACACAATTGCAGTATCGGCTGATTTTCGCCCCGGCACCTCAAACCACGGGGCATAACCTGTCGGGATATCGGCCAGCGCACCGGTAAACTTGAAATCCATCCGGCCTTCGACAGTACAAATGCGCAAACGCGTTAATGCATTGGTAATAACACGCAACCGATCCATGCCTTGCAGGCTGTCATCCCAGCGGTCGGGTAAATTGCCGTACATGTGCGCAAGAAAATCCTGGTAATTATCGGCGCGTAAGGCCGCCTCTACTTCCGCACCGAGTGCCAGCGCCTTACTGGCACTCCATTGTGGGAGCAAACCGGCATGCACCATGAGATACCCCTGATCAGCATGAACCATGGATTGATGGCGCAGCCATTGCAGCAATTCAGGCCCGTCAGGCGCATCAAATATGGCTTGCAGTGTATCGCTTTTATGCAGCGACACTTTGCCTTCGGCCACGGCAATCGCATGCAAATCATGATTACCGAGTACAACGACCATGGATGATTGATGCTTACAAACCCAGCGCAACACTTCCAGCGAGCCGGAACCTCTATTGATAAGATCGCCTACCAGCCACAGTCGATCTCGAGATGAGTCAAAGTCGATACGCTCCAGTAACTGCCTGAATGAGTGATAGCAGCCTTGAATATCACCGATCGCGTAGGTAGCCATGGCGCGCCTGCAACAGCAAAACCGCTAGGAAAGCGGTTCCACATCCATGCAAGGAAAGTGTGCGGCTTTAATCAATTATGGCGAGGGTGGGACAAATTTCGCACCGGCTTCATCAGCCATAAAGGCAACAGCCTTAGCTATTTCCTCATCACTCAGGGCCGCATTGCCACCCTTGGGAGGCATCATGCGGAGCCCCGCGATTGCGTGATGCACAAGTGTTTCATAACCTTGGGCAATTCTCGGGCCCCAGGCAGCCTTGTCGCCGATCTTCGGGGCACCCATAGCGCCAGACGCATGACAGGCAGCACAGGAAGCTTTTACAATCTCTTCACCACTCTTGGATGCGCCAGCAGTCGCTCCCTCGCCAGCCTCAGCCACCTCAACATTTGCCACGGGCTTAATACGCTCTTCCACCTTTGTAGCGACAGCATGGGCAGACTCTTCGACGGGCGCGGCATTTGTATGGAGGAACAAATAGACAACCACGAAAGGTGCAACGAGCCCACCTAAAATGGCAATAGCGGCCTGCAATTTACTCTTGGCTACGTTTTGTGGATTACTCATGATCGGCTTGTCCTGAATGTGGGGATAAGCTGATTATAACGGTAAGAAGCGCGTGGCAAAAGGACAAGCGGATGGGCATTTGATACAATTCGCTGTTTGCATCTTTACGCGCCCGTAGCTCAGTTGGATAGAGTGTTGGTTTCCGAAGCCAAAGGTCACAGGTTCGACTCCTGTCGGGCGCGCCAATTTAAAAGTAGCCAATGGTACAGTGAACTACTTTTAGTTATCCATCGCTGCCGCGCGTCTACGTTATAAGCAGCAATCGGATTTTTCCTACGGCCATATCAGCCATCTCCTATTTATTGGCTCTCTCGCTGACTATATGCTCATGGTCTCATCGATAGATTTATACTTAACGTGCCTTCCGATTTAATGTCTTTGTTTTCATTAAGCGCCTCTCCTCTGGAGATCATATTCAGGGGCTCGGTGATGTTCTGGCTGCTTTTCATCATCTTCCGGTTCGTGCTCCGGCGTGATATCGGCAGCGTGGGGATAGGTGATTTTCTTTTTGTCGTCATCGTCGCTGATGCTTCACAGAATGCGATGAGTGGGGATGCCAAGACGATTGCCGATGGAATGTTACTGGTGACCACCCTGGTATTCTGGAATTTTTCACTGGATTGGGTTAGTTACAAATCCAAGTTTATCCGGCGAATAACCGAGGCTCCTTCATTATTGCTGGTGAAAGCCGGCAAGCTCCAGCTCAGGAATATGCGCAGGGAATTTATTACCCGCGAAGAGATTTTTGCAAAGCTCCGTGAACAGGGCCTGGAAGATCTGGAGCAGGTAAAGGAGATGAGGCTGGA
This sequence comes from uncultured Methylophilaceae bacterium, assembly GCA_964494575.1. Taxonomy (GTDB): domain Bacteria; phylum Pseudomonadota; class Gammaproteobacteria; order Burkholderiales; family Methylophilaceae; genus JBCKUK01. Next base: position 7,478 of record CAZBSR010000009.1, read on the forward strand.
GGGTGACGGCGAAATAAGTGTAATAAGAAAACAAGGCTAGAATATGCCGGAGAATAGCCACTATTGCGACGTTCCAACAACAGGGCACCATCCACCAGCTTGCTAGAGGCTACTGGCCTCGCCTGATATGTCGTCAAAGGTATTCCGTCTGTTATTGCAATAGACTAGCCATGGTCACCAGCCACAGACTAAGACTGACAGGTCTTGCTATGCCTTTTTAGGCACCTGCCAAGCCAAATAGCAGGATTTGGTCTTGCATTACTCAGCCCATGGGTAGAAAAGATGATGAATTATCAAACTTGCACCCCTTACATCAAAATCAGCACCTCACCTATAGGCAAGTAAGAATGCACTTACCGACAAAGCCATAGCGAATTGCCATAATCGGCTTTCCAAATTTCACACATGCAAATTTTATGGATATCAAGTCTAAGCAAGCGGCGCTGATACGCTTACTGAATACATTAAAGAACCAGGGTTATCAATTCATTACAATCACGCCTGCAAGTCATGAACGCGTCAATAGCAGGCCCGCTAATCAGTGGGCAAAGAATACCAGAGACATTTTCGGCTGGAACCGGGCATTTCGCAGGAATGCCATTTCCGATGATTTATTCGAGATTCTGGAGTCTGCGGAGTTAATCTCGCCTTTTTGGGATGGATGGCGTTCCCGCGTCAGGGTATCCAGCATGGAGGGCCACTTATTTGTCCATTCAGCTTTTCCTACCGTTGAAAATGATGCGATATTCTTTGGTCCCGACACTTATCGCTTCGTCAAATCAATCAAGGAATACCTTAAATGCCATAAGGCCCCTATTGCCCGGGTAGCAGACATAGGCTGCGGATGCGGGGCAGGTGCGATCTTTGTCGGTCTTAAAATTCCGGATGCGGAAATCCTGGCACTCGATATCAATGACAAGGCAATCTGTGCGACTGCAATCAACGCCAAGGTGGCAGGTGCGGAAAATGTCACTCACATGCATAGCGATATCCTCAAGGGCACCAAGGGAAATTTCGACCTCATCATTGCCAATCCGCCGTACATGATCGATACCGCGCACAGGACTTATCTGGATGGAGGCGGCCCACTAGGCTGGGAGGTTTCACTGACTATCGTGGATGAAGCTGTCCAACGCCTGCAGCCGCAAGGCACACTGCTGCTTTATACGGGCGTCGCGATAGTCGAAGGCAAAGATCTTTTCATAGAAGAAATAAACAAGCGGGTGGATAAAACTCAATTCAAAATCTCCTATATTGAATTGGATCCCGATGTGTTCGGGGAGGAACTGCAACGTGACTACTATTGGGATGTAGATCGGATCGCGTGCATGCTGCTTACCATCACACGGGAACAGGGGTGAGGCGTCGGGATCGAGAAATAATGCGCAGCGTCGGCATGCGGACCGCTAAGTCTTTTACCTTCGATGATTTTTCTGTCGCGATGGAGTTCGTACTCATAGCGCATAAAACGCTAGATTAAATAGCTACCACATATTGGGGTTGTTATTGACCGGCTCCCCGTCAGCCAGCTTTTCTTGCAAATCTTCCGAAGTCACTTTCGATCCGGAACCTGAGGCTGCCTGCATCAACTTGAATACTTGTTCCGCCTGGTGGCAGCAGGCCTGAAATTTTTCATCTTCCCCCTGCTTTGCGGCCCCCTCCTTTGAGAAGCCGCATAGATACTCGGCCCCTGCCTCAATCATTTGTGTGGTCAGTTCCATAGCTTGCCCTCTTAAGTTCCTATTACGTTATTACCTCAAGCTTTATTCTCGGCTCACTGCCATTTAACCAATATCAGATAAAGCCTGATTGGCGCGTAGGAGTAAATCACTCCTACCTTAAAATCAGTTCCTGGCTTACATATTTTCATGCCGATGTACTCAATAATTGATATGGATAGAACATCTAAAAATAGGACATCCTATGACACACCTGCTTCTCGGCTTCAACTATGCCGATTTCCGGGAAATACTTTACTTTTCCCGAACCCCACTCCGCATTCTTCTAATCATCGTTATTGCATGGGTTGCCTACCGGCTATCCGGAAAGCTACTTCGGCTGTTCAAGGGGTTCCTTCTCGAAAGGGCTAACAATCATCTTGAGGAGCTGAAAAGGATAGAGACTTTAAGCAGGGTTTTTCGTTACCTGTTTTCGATCGTAATTACCGTCGTTACCGGAATGCTGATCCTGAGCGAGCTCGGTATATCCATTGCGCCGGTGCTGGCTGCTGCCGGTGTACTTGGCATAGCCATCGGCTTTGGCGCGCAAAGCCTAGTCAAAGACTTCTTCAGCGGCTTCTTTATCCTGCTGGAAAACCAGGTGCGGCAAGGCGATGTGGTAGAACTGGGCGGCAAGGACGGCCTGGTGCAGGAAGTCACTTTACGCTACATACGTTTGCAGGATTACGAAGGGAATATACATTTCATTCCAAACGGCAATATCACCACGGTGACCAACAAGAGCCGGGAGTTTGCCTATGCTGTTATCGACCTGAAAGTATCGTACAAGGAGAATATAAACCGAGTACTTGAGCTGATGAAGAAGGTGGGCGACCAGCTGGGTGAAGATGAGATTTTCGGCAACAAGATCCTGGACGAAATAGAAATCGCCGGCGTAGATGATTTGACGGAGTCGGCGGTTGTCATCAAATGCCGCTTCAAAGTGCGGCCTCTCGAGCAATGGAATGTTAAGCGCGAATTCCAGCTCAGGATCAAGCAGGCGTTCGATGAACACCATATATCCCTGGCATATCCACGCTTGATCGTTGCCGAGACCGAGGTGAAACCCGACCGGCACGTACCTGACAATGCCAGTGTGCAACCCAGGGTGAGTGCGTAATGTTTCCCCGTATTTTTAGGAGCTAATCATGAAATCTGGTGAAAAAAAGAGCATCAATCCACCGCAGCATCAACGTCATCAGCCAGGTAGCGAGGCAGCTATGGTGCCGCAACCGGAATATATCAGACCGGATTATGAAGGCAGCAATAAGTTAAAAAATAAAGTGGCTCTCATCACGGGCGGCGACAGTGGTATAGGACGTGCAGTGGCGGTCGCATTCGCCATGGAGGGTGCAGATGTTGCCATAGCGTATCTGGATGAACATAAAGATGCCAAAGAGACTCAGGAGCTGATACAAGAGGCTGGCAGGAAGTGCCTGCTGCTAGCGGGCGATATTGGAGACGAGAAATTCTGCAAGTCGCTGACAGATAAAACCATCGCCAAATTCGGCAAGCTGGACGTATTGGTGAACAATGCCGCTCAGCAGTTCCCGCAGTCCAGCATAGAAAAAATCGATAGCGATCAGCTGGAAAAAACTTTCCGGATTAATATCTTCTCAATGTTTTATACGATCAAAGCCGCCCTTCCGCACCTGAAAAAAGGTGCTCACATCATCAATACCGCTTCAGTGACAGCCTATCGCGGCAGCCCGCATCTGCTAGACTACTCGGCGACCAAGGGCGCAATCGTCGCTTTCACCCGGTCATTGTCACAGCAATTGGCGGAAGCCGGCATTCTGGTAAATGCTGTTGCTCCGGGGCCGGTTTGGACACCGCTCATACCAGCGAGTTTTTCGGCCAAGGAGGTCAGCGAATTCGGCAGTAACGTGCCGCTGGCGCGTCCGGGGCAGCCCAGCGAAATTGCCCCCTGTTATGTCTTTCTGGCGTCAAACGATTCTTCATACATGACTGGCCAGGTATTGCATCCCAACGGCGGCGAAGTGATTAACGGCTAGAAGCTGACCTTAAGCTAGCAGGCCGTGCTACTGGCCTCGAATACATAGACAGACCGTGGCTGCATCGTGACAGTAGTGCCGCCCCTTAATGCGGACTGCTGCAGGTTTTCAGTCGTATCGATCAGCAGATTCCACGCGGTGGATGCACCACGGGGTATTTTCACAGGCACATCCACATGGGAAGCATTAAACAGTACCAGTAATGACGGGTATTGCTTTCTCTGCGGAATCAGCTTGACCACCATGCATTTGTTATTGGGATCGTTCCACTGTTCATTGGTCATCTTTCGGCCATTGGCATTGAACCAGATGACGTCCGGTCTGCCATGAATATTGCTTTCCCCAGTCAAGAACGCTGCGCGCGAAATCGCGTCATATTTGCGCAACTTGCTAAGTTTGCCGACGAAACTTAGCAAGTCTTCATTCGGAGTTTCCCAGTTAACCCAACCGATTTCATTATCCTGGCAATAGACATTATTGTTGCCTTGCTGCGAATTCCCTAATTCGTCCCCGGCAAGCAGCATAGGCACCCCTTGCGAAAGGAACAGCGTTGTTAACATATTGCGTTTTTGACGGTTGCGCAAAGCATTGATTTCTTCCGAATCGGTCTCGCCTTCCGCGCCGCAATTCCAACTACGGTTATCCGATGCACCGTCACCATTGTCCTCGCCATTGGCCTCATTATGCTTTTCGTTATAAGAAACCAGGTCATGCAAGGTAAATCCGTCGTGTGCAGTAATAAAGTTAACGCTCGACCATGGCCGGCGATGGCTTTCGTCAAACATGTCGCTGGAAGCGGCAAATCGCCGTGCAAAATTCGCCAGCGTATTTTCCTTGCCTAGCCAATAATCGCGAGTAACGTCGCGGTAGTCGCCGTTCCACTCAGAAAATCCGGGTGGGAAAGATCCTAGTTGGTAACCGCCAGGACCAACATCCCACGGCTCTGCAATCAGTTTGCAGCCTCCGAGGACAGGATCCTGGAGAATGGTATGAAAGAACGAATGGTTCCTGCTGAAGCCATCATCATGGCGGCCTAGCGTTAGCGCCAAATCGAAGCGAAACCCATCAATGCCGTACACCGTGGCCCACATGCGCAAACTATCCATGATCATCTGTAGCACCTTGGGATGCGAGGTATTCACGGCATTGCCGCATCCTGTCAGATTGTCATAGTAACGGGGCTCGCCGGGGAGCATACGGTAATAACTCAGGTTGTCGATCCCCTTCCACGATAGCGTAGGGCCGAGATGATTGCCTTCACATGTATGGTTGTAGACCACATCTAGGATAACCTCAATGCCAGCCTTATGCAGGTGGTCCACGGTCGCGGCAATTTCTTCCAGTTCACCTGATGCCATATAGCCAGGCTCGGGCGCAAAAAAAGCGAGCGTGTTATAGCCCCAGTAATTGCGCAGCTTGCGCTCCAGCAGATGCCTGTCCTGAGCAAAGGCATGGATAGGAAGTAGTTCGATCGCCGTGATGCCTGTTTTGTGCAGGTGATCGATCATTGCCTTGTCCTTGAGTGCAGCGAAAGTACCGCGGATATCATGTGGAATCAGCGGATGCCGCATGGTAAGGCCTCGTACATGAGCCTCATAAATGATGGTGTTGGGCCAGCGCACGGCTGGCTTGGGCTGCGTGACCAGAATGTCGGGAGAAACGATGATGCCTTTTGGCATGAATGCAGCGCTGTCGCGCTCATCCATCGTAAGGTCCGCATCCTTGGCAGCCCCGACTACATAGCCATACAGTGCGTCATCCCATTCGATTGAACCAGCCAATTTACGGGCATAGGGATCGAGCAGCAATTTATGGTTATTGAAGCGGTGGCCCTCATTCGGAGCCCAAGGGCCATCGACACGGTAACCATACAATTGCCCCGGTTTAATACCGGGGAGGTAGCCATGCCAGACGCCATTGGTACATTCATGCAATTGAATACGGTCTGTTTCAGTAGCGCCATCTGCCGAAAAAAGGCATAGCGTCACACCAGTTGCATGATCGGAGAACAAAGCGAAATTGACACCATGGCCATCATAGGTAGCACCCCGCGGCAGGGGCGTCCCTTCTTTAATCTGTTCCATTCATATTCCCAAGAATTACTAATAAGAATGAACTGAAGATTACTCCGCGATGGCTGAAAACCGCGTAAGCACGCGGCTGATTAGCGTGTAGGAAAAAAGGAAACGTGACTACAGGAAGGTATTTGCCCAGCGAGATACTGGGCAAATACCTGGTTTAAATATGCAGGATCAGATAACGCCTGATTATATAAAGATCAGTACGTAATGATCGACAACAAGCGCTGCAAATAACAGGGTCAAATACAGGATCGAGAATTTGAAAGTACGCCTGGCCAGATCATCCGAGTATTTTTTGTACAGGCCGATGGCGTAAGCCATAAAACCGATATCGAGCAGGACAGCGGCTGCCAGATAGATCAGGCCGCTCATGCCGATAGCGAATGGCAGCAAGGTGACTGCCACCAGGATAACGGTATAAAGCAGGATGTGCAGACGCGTAAATACTTCACCATGCGTCACAGGCAGCATGGGCAAGCCGGATTTGGCATACTCTTCGCGCCGATAGAGCGCCAGCGCCCAGAAATGCGGCGGCGTCCAGGCAAAGATGATTAATACCAGGATCAAGGCCTGGGCCGATACCTCACCGGTCACAGCAGCCCAGCCCAATGCCGGCGGCATCGCGCCCGACAAGCCGCCGATGACAATATTCAGTGGCGTAGCAGGCTTAAGGAACACCGTATAAATAACTGCATAACCAATAAAAGTTGCGAGCGTAAGCCACATGGTCAGTGGATTGACCAGAAAATAAAGGATAGCCAGGCCAGCACTCGCCATGACGGTAGCGAATACCAGCGTCTGGCTTGATGTCACCTGCCCGGTGGGCAAAGGGCGCCCACGCGTGCGCGCCATCTTGGCATCGATCTTTTGCTCGATGAGGCAGTTGAATGCAGCAGCAGCCCCCGACGCCATGCCAATACCTATCGTGGCAGCCAGCAGTAGCGTCAGCGGCACCATACCAGGGGTAGCCAGGAACATACCTATAATCGCGGTAAATACAATCAGGGCGGTAACACGCGGCTTGCACAATGCCAGAAAGTTCTGAAAGCCAGAGTTGGCATTTTGTAACTTTATTTCTGAAGCAATACTCATGAAGCGCCTCCAATATTTGCGGCTATGCCGTTTTTGGCTCTGTTATCTTTGAGTTCAATGTAACTACCGTTACCAAAAGCAGTGCTGCTACAAAATTATGTGCTACAGCCAGTATAAGCGGGAGGTGCAATAGCAGATTCGCCACACCCAGAACAATCTGAATTACCAGCAGCACCGGCAATATCACACCTATAGTTCTTAATTGGGGACGCTGCATCAAACACCAACTGAGCAAAGCAAGGTAGATAAACGTAATCAGTGCCCCCACACGGTGTACCCATTGTATCGCGGTTAATGCACTTAACTGCAATGGTTTTCCATCGGCCCCCTGCCCCAGCTCACGAACCATGTGGAATGCATTACTGAAATCCATGGGCGGCAGCCATGCACCGTGGCACAAGGGGAAATCAGTACAGGCCAATGCAGCATAATTAGTGCTGGTCCAGCCGCCAAGGAATATCTGTAAGACAAGGATAACCAGAGCACCACGTATCCAAAATCCAAGGCTGCCAGCAGGTTGCGCCGGGCTTGGCTGCAGGAATCCTGCAGACGCCGTCCCCCAATGCCGGTGGGTGATCCATGTCAATAACGCAAGCGTCCCCATCCCGCCCAGCAGATGGGCCGTCACGATGGCAGGCTTGAGCAACAATGTTACGGTCCACATACCGAGCAGCGCTTGAAATGTCACCAGTCCCAGTAATATTGTAGGCAGCCAGGGCGAGACCCGAATCGTCTTCCGGTTGCGCCAGCCCAGTACAAAAATCGCCAGGATGCCCAACCCCAGTGTGCCGGCAAAGTAGCGATGGATCATTTCCTTCCACGCTTTATGGTGCTGGACAGGAGAGTCTGGAAAAACGGTCTGTGCATGCTGAATGGCAGCTTCGCTTTGGGGTACGGTAAGCGTACCGTAGCAGCCAGGCCAGTCGGGGCAGCCCAGGCCAGCGTCAGACAACCTTACATAAGCACCGAGCACGACAACGCAAAGCGTAAGTATCGTAGCGACATATACCAGGCGATGAAACAGGGGAATACGACCCAAAGATTTGACCATTATTTTCTATCCCGCCCACGAGTTCTTCAGCAGCCGCGTGATATCTTTACGCAGGCCTTTCGGATTTAGCCCTTCCTTCCCTTGTGGATAGCTCATCATGAGATTCCCCAAAGGATCGACCAGGTAGGTGCGCCCGCCGCTCTCTGCCGGCTGCACTGACAGATCAAATTTATGCGCAAAATTGACAGTGTCCGCATCCGCTCCCGTTAACACTATCAGGTTCGGATATCTACTCTGCAATTCAATCGCGGTATCTTTTGTTATTTCGGCTGGTATCAGCAATACGCGCTGCACACGCTCGATTTCCTTGCCTAATGAGATATGCACTTGTTGCAGTAGATGCAGTTGCTTATGGCAGGCATCGTTGCAATCGCTTGTGCCTATAACCACTATGCTCCATTTTTTGTCCCACTGTTCGGCACCGAATGGTTTGCCCTGAGCGTCATGTAAAACCGGGAATTGCAAGGCTTTGGGCGGCTTGACCAATTCGCCATAACTATGTCCGCCCGGGTGGAATTGCAGCAAGTGCAAAGTAGCAGCTATTGTAAATGGCAACACAAAAATGACGGCCAGAATCAGTAATACTTTCCTGCCATTGCTCCGACTTTTCTCTATGCTTGTATCGCTCGACTCTAACGCCATTTCACTGTTCAACTTTCTTGATGTTTAACACAAAATAAATAACCAGCAAGGTCAGCGCGAAACCGAACCATTGATAGGCATATCCCAGATGCAT
>CAZBSR010000009.1:16270-24645 GCA_964494575.1 uncultured Methylophilaceae bacterium
GTCAGCACGTGATAGCCGGCAACCGTATTGTCTACCTGATTATCGAGAAGCACTTGATAGCGCGTGTCGTAAGTTCCTGCAAACTTTACCCGCCGATAACGCCAAGCTTCCGCATCCGTGATCTTGTCGGGCAACGCCACCGGAGCTTCAACCAGATGCCTATCCTGCTGGGTCTGCAATGCCAGTTTCACCTGCGCCTTGTCGTATTGCCAGAAGCCCAGCTTGATACAGAGACTGAACATGATCAGCATTGCTGCAGTGATAAACAAACTTGGGCGAAAGGTATATCTCACTGGCTACATCTTCTTTCAGGTGTCATTTGCGCTTATTTCTTCAATTGCAATCCGCACATACAAATTGCATAATCGGGTCACTCTTTAGCTCGCAGGCGCGATCATGTTATTAAAAATAATCATTGTTATCATGCTGCTGCTTATCATCGGCAGCCTTTTCTCCGCCTTGTTCCACCTGCTGAAGGGCAAAAGTCAGGATACGCACACCATCAAGGCGCTGACATGGCGCGTTGCGCTGTCTCTGGTACTTTTCCTGCTGCTCATGCTGGGGTTTTATACTGGCATCATTGGGCATCCGGCGCCCTGAATAATTTCTGGAAATGCCGGTTGCCTATATCGGACGACTCAATTCAATACTGCCTTATTCTCGCCCTTCTGGTTCGACGCGGTCTGATCTACCTTAGATAAACTGTTATAAAAAGCATAGGACAAGGTGACGGTGTTCACATCGGCAGGCAAATCCGGGCTTACATAAAATCTGAGTGGCATCTCCCTGCTATCGCCGGCCTTCAATTCCTGCTGCTTAAAGCAGAAACATTCTATTTTCTTAAAATAAAGCGAGGCGAGTTCAGGTGTCACGCTGGGAACTGCTACCCCTGTGACGTCTTCACCAGCGTTGTTCTTGGCTATGTAGGTCGCCAGCTTGATCTCGCCGGGATGTACGCGCATGGTCGCTTGAGTGGGATGAAAACTCCAGCTAAGACCGGGCATGGTATCGCCAGTGAATATGACAGTCACCCAGCGCTTTTCATCTACCTTCATGGAAGCGCCAGCAGCAGTAGCGCTGCTGTCAGCGCGGCCATTCAAGCCTATCGCCTTACACATCACATTATATAAAGGCGCTATGGCAAACCCGAATAGCAAGCCTGCAGCCACTATCCAGCTTAGGCGCCAGGCTAGGCGCTTATTTAACGTGGCTTTTTCAGTAGGGGTACTCATCGTCCCATCCCATAAAAAATGGATGCAACATACAGAATTATGGCCGCTATACCAATTGCCCAGCCTAATCGGCGGTTATTGCGGCGCTGTTTATCGTCATCTTGTTGCATTTATTATCCTTGCACATCGTACTGTGGAGTAATTATTAGCTTTTGTTCAATGCTCTTTGAGAGCTGGCCCTACTCTTTTCCTTAGCTGCGCTCCAAGCTCAGCCCGCTGTTTACTGGTCATATAAAGACCTATTTCCAACTCTTTTCCATGCGATCGCAAATATAGTCGTAACTCACGAGGCGCCTGGTTCTGCATTACAACCTGTACCCAGTAGGTTTTGAATATGTCCCGACTAATATCATTACGATTACGTCTCTCCACTATCAGACTGCCATTCTCGATTCGAATGCTTTCGTAGTCGCCTGCATGGCAATTGACATAATAAAATGCGTAGCCAAGCGCCAGCAGTTCGAGGCCAAAAAACGGAAGCACCATCCACATACCAACCAGGGTAAAACCAACAGCAACAAGCAAGGGAATGGTGGCTAACGCTGCCATCAGCTTGACCCTCTGTGAAGCAGTCAAGGAATTATTAGGTTTAGAAATAATCTGATAATCGGTAACTGATGTCTCCATCGTTCCCACTTTCAGCCTGCCAAAACACTATATATACAAGACTGGAAAAACCTCCACGGGTTCAAAGCTAGCGGGCTAAATAATCTGTAGCTTTATAAAACAAACGCCACAAGACATTGTCTTGTGGCGCTGATTAATTGGTCAACTAATTACCTCTTACAGCCAATATACAAACACGAACAGCAATAGCCATACCACGTCCACAAAGTGCCAGTACCAGGCTACACCTTCGAATGCAAAATGATTTTCTGCGGTGAAATGCCCTGCCAGTACACGGAACAGGATGATAGTCAGCATAATGGCCCCCATGGTGACATGCAGTCCGTGGAAGCCTGTAAGCATGAAGAATGTGGTTCCGTAGATACCTGTCTTGATGGTGAAGCCAGCCTCTGCGTATTCATGCGCTTGCAGGAACAGGAAAGTAACCCCGAGCAGAATGGTCAGAACCAAACCTATCGTCAGTTGCTTACGGTTATTCTTTAACAAGCCCCAATGCGCCCAGGTAACAGTGGCACCGGAAAGCAGAAGAATAAGCGTGTTAATGGCAGGTAGACCCCATGCGCCCATGGGCGTGAAAGGCTCTGTCATGCCAGGACCGGAGGTCGGCCACTGGGCTACGAAGTTAGGCCACAGCAGCTTGGCTTCCGCCAGCCAGTGCACAGAGAAATGGCGCGCATAAAACAGCGCGCCAAAAAACGCTGCAAAGAACATGACCTCGGAAAAAATAAACCAAGCCATACCCCAACGGAAAGAATGGTCAACCTGGCGGTTAAAAAGACCAGCTACGCTTTCCTTGGCAACTTCTGAAAACCACCCATAGAACAGATACGCAAGCACAAACCCGCCTGCAATCATCACATAATGTCCCGCATCAATCTTGTTCAAGAACATTGCAAAGCCGCCCGCCAACAAGAATAAGGCGATCGATGCAATCAGAGGCCATAGGGAGGGCCCGGGTAAGTAATAGCTTTTTATATTTTGCTGACTCATTATTTGCTCCTGTTTTTCTTGGCTTAGCCTTACTTCACAATTGGCGGGGTTTCAAAAGTATGGAAAGGTGCCGGGGATGGAACAGTCCATTCCAGGCCATCTGCGCCGTCCCAAGGTTTATCTGCTGCTTTGGCTCCACCGCGGATACATTTGATCACGACATAGAGGAACAGCAACTGGGTAAGCCCCAGAGCAAAAGCACCGAGCGACGAAATCATATTGAACTCGGCAAATTGCTGCGCATAATCCGGAATACGACGCGGCATACCGGCCAATCCAGTGAAGTGCATCGGGAAGAATGTGACGTTAAAGGCAATAGTGGTCAGCCAGAAATGCCATTTACCCAATGTTTCGTCATACATGTGCCCAGTCCACTTTGGTAGCCAGTAGTAGACCGCGCCCATAATCGACATGGCGGCACCAGAGAACAGCACATAATGGAAGTGGGCCACAACGTAATAGGTATCCTGCAATTGGATATCTACAGGCAGCATGGCCAATACCAGCCCGCTGAACCCGCCAATGGTGAAGAGGAATACCACCGCAACGGAAAACAGCATTGGCGTTTCAAACGTCATCGAACCCTTCCACATGGTCGCCACCCAGTTAAATACTTTCACCCCTGTCGGGACTGAAATCAGCATCGTGGCATACATGAAGAACAACTGACCGGCTACCGGCATGCCCGTGGTGAACATATGGTGCGCCCACACGGAGAATGAAAGTACAGCGATGGCAACCGTTGCGTAAACCATTGAGGCATAACCAAACAAAGGCTTGCGTGCGAAGGTAGGGATAATAGTGGAAAGAATACCGAATGCTGGCAGGATCATGATATAGACCTCTGGGTGTCCGAAGAACCAGAAGACGTGCTGGAACAGCACCGGATCGCCGCCACCGGCCGCATTAAAGAACGAGGTGCCAAAGTGACGGTCCGTGATCAGCATAGTCAACGCGCCTGCCAATACCGGCATTGCCGCAATCAGCAAATACGCTGTGATTAACCATGTCCAGACAAACATCGGCATTTTCATCAAGGTCATGCCAGGGGCACGCATATTGAAAATAGTAGTAATGATATTAATTGAACCGACAATCGATGAGATACCGAGAATGTGCAAGGCTAGGATAGTCATATCCTGAGACATACCGCCCTGAATAGACAGCGGTGGGTACATTGTCCAACCGCCAGCTGAAGCGCCGCCCGGAACGAAGATTGAGGCAACCAGTAAAATAGCCGCCGGAATCAATAACCAGAAGCTCATGTTATTCAGGCGCGGGAATGCCATATCCGGGGCGCCGATCATCAATGGCACCTGCCAGTTAGCCAAGCCCACAAACGCCGGCATAATCGCACCAAAAATCATGATGAGGCCATGCAGGGTAGTCAACTGGTTAAAAATTTCCGGCTCCACAAACTGCAAGCCAGGCTGGAATAGTTCGGCTCGGATGCCCATTGCCATCGCGCCGGCAAACATGAACATGGTAAAACTGAACCACATATACATGGTGCCAATGTCTTTATGGTTGGTTGATGCAACCCAACGCATAATCCCGGTGGGGTGCCCATGATGTTCGTCGTGATGTGTTGCGGTTGTCGTACTCATCAGTTTCTCCTAAGAACTTTAAGCTTATGAAGCTATAGCTAAATTCATTATTTGTAATAAATACAGTCTTAGCGTGCAGCCTTGACTTGAGCTGGTTGAAGGATATCGCCTGTGGAATTACCCAAGGCGTTCCGCTCATAAGCGATAACGGACGCAATTTCCACATCATTCAGGAGGTCCTTCCATGCAGGCATGATGTTTTTGCCATGGAGAACAATATCAAGGTGACCTTCTATCGGTCCGGTAGCAATTTTACCGCCAGTTAAAGCCGGGAATGCAGGTGGCAGGCCTTGGCCATTCGCCTGGTGACATACTGCACAGTTCTTGTCGTAGACGGCTTTACCATGAGCGACCAGGTCTTCCTTTGTCCACTCTTTGTCTGCACCTGCAGAAGCAGCCGCTGCGGCTTCCTTCTTGGATACTATCCACTCGTTATATTTATCTTCAGGTACAGCTTCTACCACGATAGGCATAAATCCATGATGCCTGCCGCATAGCTCCGCACATTGCCCGCGATAGATTCCAGGCTTATCCACCTTGAACCAGGCCTCTTTAATGAATCCTGGGATAGCATCCTGCTTAACGCCAAACTCCGGAACCCACCATGCATGAATCACGTCTTTGGCGGTTAATAGAACTCTGATTTTTTTACCTACAGGAACTACCATCGGGTTATCGACCTCTAGCAGGTAATGCTCGTCTTTTGCAGCCTTGTTATAAATCTGATCTTCCGGCGTCGAAAGCGTACTGATAAAACGCACATCCTGATCAAGGTAATCGTATTCCCACTTCCACTGGAGGCCAGTGACTTTGACGCTCATGTCAGCAGACGTCGTGTCTTTCATTGCAAAAATGGTCTTGGTTGCCGGATAAGCCATGGCCGCCAGAATGATGAATGGAACGATTGTCCAGACAGTTTCTAAAATATAGTTTTCGTGAAATTGAGCTGCTTTATGACCTACTGACTTACGGTGCTTGTATATGGAATAGAACATTATTCCAAATACCACTACAAAAATCGCCGTACAGATCCACATAATGAGCGTATGCAATTCATAAATCTCGCCCGCGATAATAGTTGCCGGAGCTTGTAGATTAAGGTTGTATGCCGCATGGGCTGTGCTGGAGAGTAAAGCTGAAAAGACCGTCCCTAGAGAGAGAATGATTCCCTTATTCATAACTAAATCCACCTCGATGTGAATAATTAATATCCGGTAACATCTACAGTGCCATTATCAGCGAATGCGGAGGCTGCCGAAACGTGTGGTACGTCAACGGAATACGCTGCGAACCTTTTTTATTTTCTACCAAACTTAATTTTTGGCCGGGGGAGCGTGGTCAAAAAAACTGCGACGGACCCGTCGCAGTCGGCAAAATTTAGCACAAAGAAACCGGAATAACAAGCTCGTGAATGTTTATTTAAGCGGCCTTCGGAAATTATGGGTGTGCATAATTTTGAAATATGGCTGGCGCCACCGCTATAATATGTAATAGAAATATATGATTAGTTAAGACAATGGTGCCGGGAGGGGGAATCGAACCCCCACGATGTTGCCACCGCGGGATTTTGAGTCCCGTGCGTCTACCAATTCCGCCATCCCGGCTAGAGAGGCTAAGCTGAAGGGGCCTTAAACGGCTTAGCTTATGGATAACAAGTGAGGCCGTCATTATAACAAACACTGTACTTTATGCGCACTACTGATTTTGATTTCCACCTGCCCGAAGAGTTAATCGCCCAATTCCCGGCTCGAGAACGCGGCAGTAGCCGCCTGCTAAGGTTGAACGGAAAAACCGGAGAGCTTGGGGACGAGGTCTTTAGCGGACTACCTCAGTTCCTGCAATCTGGTGACTTGCTGGTGTTCAACGACACGCGCGTTATCAAGGCACGCCTCGAAGGATACAAAGCCACTGGCGGTAAAATCGAGGTATTGATAGAGCGTGTGCTGGATAACCACAAGGTGCTGGCGCAAGTGCGCGCATCAAAAGCACCCAAGAGCGGCAGCCGCCTCATACTGGCGAATGCGTTTGAGGCTGAGGTTATCAGCAGGCAGCATGACTTGTTCCTGCTGCATATCACCGGCCATATATCTGTGATGGAGTTACTGGATCGCCATGGCGCCATGCCATTGCCGCCTTATATCAGCCATGAGGCAAATAACGTAGATGAAGAGCGCTACCAGACTGTTTATGCCCGCGCCGATGGAGCAGTTGCGGCACCGACCGCCGGGCTGCATTTTGATACTGCGATGCTTGATCTATTGCAACAACATGGCATAGAGCTGGCTTACGTCACGCTGCATGTGGGGGCAGGTACTTTCCAGCCCGTGCGGGTAGACGATATTGCCGAACACAAAATGCACAGCGAGCTGTACTCGGTACCGGAAAAAACCGTGGCTGCCATCAAGGCAGCGCAACAGCGCGGCGGGAAAGTAACCGCTGTCGGCACGACCGCTTTGCGCGCCCTGGAAAGTGCAGCGCAATCTGGAGAGTTAGTGGCGGGTTATGGTGAAACCAGTATCTTCATCACGCCTGGTTACCGTTTCAAGGTGGTCGAGCGCCTGCTGACTAATTTTCACCTGCCCAAAAGTACACTGCTGATGCTCATCTCGGCTTTTGCCGGAATGACCCATGTACAGAATGCTTATCAACATGCCATTACCCAGCGCTATCGCTTTTTCAGCTATGGTGATGCCATGTTGATTGAGAGAGCCGATCAGTAACATCTAAAACAGACCTCGCGCTCAGGACAAGCTTCATATTGGCAGGCTCCGGGAACTCTGTATAAACTGCACGGAAGTAATATTTATAAAATAACCGGTCATTACCGAAAGTCTTTATCACCATGCCATTCACCAGATCCATTGCCGCATCGACCGCTTTTATCGCCTTGCTCTCATGTTCTCAAATTGCCTCTGCACAAACCCTGCCTGAGGCAGCTATCGGAATCAAGATCACCCTGGCAAAAAAACCGACGACACGGCCGATGTCCATAGCCTACGTGCCATATGTCGATCGCTATTACATCGCGGACGGCGGCCTGGGGCCATTGCCTGGGGATAGCGAAAATACCAATTCACCTTCCCCCATCCATGTTTATAGCGGAAAAGGCGAATACCTCAGCTCTGTAAAACCTGGTTACGATAATCGCTCAATCTATTTCAATACAAATACGCATCAGCTCGAAACGATTACTTATAACGCATCCGCAAGTGCCGGTTTCTTACCCAACTCCGGGGTTTTTGCCTTGCAATTGGCAGAGAACGGGGACCTCAAGGAGACGTCCACCGACATTTCCGGCCCCAACCCCGCTTTTGGCAGCCCGCATACGATACCGTCCTATGACCCCGAAAATAAACGTTACCTTGCCAAGCAGGGACGCAGCAACTCCATTTTCATTATTGAATTACCCAAGCGCGAGATAACGGGTGAAATACTGCTGGATCTGGACGCAGCAGGAGCGAAGTTTGACGACATCACCGATTATTACGTGGCGTACACGGGGATTCGCGGCGAAGAGCTGGCGGTGCTGGATGTCGATCACAAAGCCATCCTGGTTTTTGATATCAAAGGCAAGTTTGTGGCAAAGAGCACCCTGCCATCCACCATGAAGCTTCGCTCGCAAAACCATATCAGCGGGCTGGGTTACGCCAATAGTATGTTCTTTGTATATCACGAGCCTGAGGGTGAATTCGGAACATACTACGGCTTCAGGATCTCAGATCAGGTTAAATAAAATACCTGAGCACAAAACAAAACGGCGGCGTAAATATACGCCGCCGTTTGTCTATCAGAGGTCCGATTTAGGCCAGCTTCTTGCCTATGACTTCAGACACATAGCCAAGCACAGCACCTACCACCATTGAAACCGGGATCATGATGTCTGCCTTGTCAACGAGGCCCCCATCAGCATTGGCGCCGG
>CAZBSR010000010.1:0-24293 GCA_964494575.1 uncultured Methylophilaceae bacterium
ACCCGCATTAAATGATAGAAGAGAACGCTATAGTCGTCAGCCTTGAGCAGGATATGGCAATGCTGGAGGTTGTTCGTCGTACACCCTGCGGCCTGTGCGGCCAGACGCGCGGATGCGGGATTTCTCTATGGGGCCGCCTGCTTGGTCATCGCAGGAATACCTTCAAGGCAATCAATCAAATCGATGCAAAACCCGGTGATAACGTTATTGTTGGGGTCGAAGAGCAGGCCCTGCTCGTCAGCTCGCTGATCTTCTATGGTATCCCTCTGGCTGCCATGCTGGCGGGCGCGCTGGCGGCCGGTGCCTTTTTTACCGATGATGCCGGCCATGCGGATCTATATGCCGTAATGGGGGCTGTAGCCGGCCTGGCTCTTGGATTGCTGTGGCTGAAAGGCCATAACACAGGAAGTAGTAAGTATGGACGCCGATACCAGCCTGTCATCTTGTGCGCTGATAATGGCGATGGAATTAATTTGAATTATAAAGAGGTGAATGAATGATCAAGCAATTGATTGCCGCTTCCGCAATTTTTCTGACTTTTACCGGCACTGCGTTTTCTAAAGAGCTGCCGGACTTTACCGAGCTTGCTGAAAAGCAGGGTGCTGCCGTGGTCAATATCAGCGTGACCCAGATACAGCAGGTCAACGGTGCAAGCATGGGCTTCCCCAATATGCCGGATGATGAAGCGCTCGGCGAGCTGTTTCGCAGATTCGGCCTGCCTATGCCGGGCGTTCCCGGCCAGAATCAGGCTCCCCCACAGGAATATAAATCGCAATCCCTGGGTTCCGGTTTCATCATCAGCAATGACGGTTATATCTTGACCAATTCGCATGTGGTCAATGCGGCGGACGAAGTCATCGTCAAGCTGTCAGACAAACGTGAATTCAAGGCGAAGATCATTGGTGCGGATCGCCGTACCGATGTCGCATTGATCAAGATCGAAGGAAGCGGGCTGCCCAAAGTGACTATGGGCGACCCCGATCAATTAAAAGTAGGTGAGTGGGTGGCTGCCATCGGTTCACCCTTTGGCCTGGAAAATACCATCACGGCCGGTATCGTAAGCGCCAAGGGGCGTGCATTGCCGCAGGAGAATTTCGTACCATTCATCCAGACGGATGTGGCGATCAACCCCGGTAATTCTGGCGGGCCGTTATTCAATATGAAGGGTGAAGTGGTTGGCATCAATTCGCAGATATACAGCCGTACCGGCGGGTATATGGGCTTGTCATTCGCCATACCGATCGATGTGGCCATCGATGTCTCCAACCAGCTTAAAGCTAGCGGCAAGGTAACGCGCGGCTGGCTGGGTATTGGCATCCAGGAGATTACCAAGGATCTGGCTGACTCCTTTGGCATGAAGAATACTAATGGCGCGCTGGTGTCGAGCGTCGAAAAAGGCAGCCCGGCGGAAAAAGGCGGGTTGGAAGCAGGTGATGTGATTGTCAAATTCGACGGCAAGGTAATTTCGACTTCGTCAGATCTGCCGCGTGTAGTAGGGGCGACCAAGCCCGGCAAGCAGACTGCAGTTGAAGTGCTGCGTAAGGGTGCCAGCCGTACGCTCAATGTGTCTACCGGCGAAATGCCCGTGGATAAAGATGAGCCAGTGGTGAACGCCAAGGGACCTGCTGCCAAGCCGGAAGCCAATCGTCTGGGCCTGACGGTCAAAGACCTTACTGTACAGCAGAAGAAAAAGCTCAACAGCAAGGGTGGCCTGGTGGTTCTTGATGCGCAGGGTAGTGCTGCCCAGGCTGGGATTCGCCGAGGCGACGTGATCATGGCCCTGAATAATGGCGACATACAAAGCGCCGAGAGTTTCAATAAGCAGATTAGCGCGATGGCTAGCGGCAAGACAGTCGCCCTGCTGGTTCAGCGTGGCGAGAATACGCTATATGTCCCGGTAAAGATCGGTGGTAAATAGCTGGGACTAATGGTGCGATTACTGTAGAATCCGTAAAAATTTAGAGTTCGATTCGTTTGATACAAAAGGGCGCTTCGGCGCCCTTGTTGTTAGCTACTTTAACGCCTGTTTATCTAACGCCTGCCATGAAAAATATTCGTAACTTTTCCATTATTGCCCACATCGACCACGGTAAATCTACACTGGCGGATCGTATCATCCAGCTTTGCGGCGGCCTGTCTGACCGCGAGATGGAGTCCCAGGTGCTGGACTCCATGGATCTGGAGCGCGAACGCGGCATCACTATCAAGGCGCAAACAGCAGCCCTGACGTATAAGGCGCTGGATGGCCAGGTATATCAGCTCAACCTGATCGACACACCGGGCCACGTTGACTTCTCTTATGAGGTCAGCCGTTCACTGTCTGCCTGCGAAGGCGCGCTGTTGGTGGTGGATGCTTCCCAGGGCGTAGAGGCGCAAAGCGTTGCAAACTGCTATACCGCCATCGACCTGGGTGTGGAAGTAACAGCGGTGCTGAACAAGATCGACCTGCCCTCCGCTGACCCGGACAGGGTCATCCAGGAAATCGAGGATGTCATCGGCATCGAGGCGCAGGACGCAGTGCGCTGTTCGGCAAAAACCGGTGAGGGCGTACGCGATGTACTGGAAGCGGTCGTTGCACGTGTGCCGCCGCCGAAGGGTGATGTGGATAAGCCGCTCAAGGCGCTGATAATCGACTCCTGGTTTGATAACTATGTGGGCGTAGTCATGCTGGTGCGGGTGATAGACGGCAGCCTCAGACCCAAAGACAAGATCAGGATGATGGCAACCAAGGCGGTGCACCTGTGTGAACAGGTGGGTGTATTTACGCCGAAATCACTGAGCAGGGAGGTGCTATCCGCCGGCGAAGTAGGTTTTATCATCGCCGGCATCAAGGAACTGCCGGATGCCAAGGTCGGCGACACCGTTACTCTGGCAGAGAGACCAGCAACCGAAGCGTTGCCCGGCTTCAAGGAAGTCCAGCCGCAAGTGTTTGCGGGACTGTATCCGGTGGAGTCGAACCAGTTCGAGGCGTTGCGCACCGCACTGGAAAAGCTGAAGCTCAATGATTCATCGCTGCAATATGAGCCGGAGAATTCCACCGCATTGGGTTTTGGTTTCCGTTGCGGTTTTCTTGGCCTGCTGCACATGGAAATTGTGCAGGAACGCCTGGAACGCGAATACGACATGGATCTCATCACCACGGCGCCAACGGTGGTGTATGAGCTTCTGCTCAAGAGCGGCGAGGTATTGCAGATCGAAAATCCGTCGCGCCTGCCGGAGCCGTCGCGTATTGAGGAGATACGCGAACCCATCATCGAGGTCAACCTGCTCATGCCACAGGATTACGTGGGCCCGGTCATGACCTTATGTACCGGCAAGCGCGGTGTTCAGCGCAATATGCAGTACATGGGCCGGCAGGTGATGCTGACCTACGAGATGCCATTGAATGAAGTGGTGCTCGATTTCTTCGACAAGCTTAAATCAGTGTCGCGCGGTTATGCCTCCATGGACTATGAGTTCCTCGAATTCCGGGCGGCCGACCTGGTGAAACTGGACATCATGGTGAACGGTGAGCGCGTTGATGCCCTGTCATTGATCGTACATCGCGCCAATAGCATATATCGCGGGCGCCAGCTCTGCTCAAAGATGCGCGAGCTTATTCCGCGCCAGATGTTCGATGTTGCGATACAGGCAGCGATAGGAGCCAATATCATTTCACGCGAAACGGTGAAAGCCATGCGTAAGAATGTGCTGGCAAAATGTTATGGTGGTGATATTTCGCGCAAGAAGAAGCTGCTGGAAAAGCAGAAAGAGGGCAAGAAGCGCATGAAGCAGGTCGGTAATGTGGAAATCCCACAGGAAGCATTCCTGGCAATCTTGCGAGTCGAAGACAAATAAGGGTATAACGAAATGATGTTCGCGCTATTCATGATAGTAATTCTGCTTGTTACCGGTGTGATCTGGCTGATCGACAGCCTGTTCCTGCGCAAGAGGCGTGCGACAGGAACCCCGGAACCAGTGCTGGTGGAATACTCCAAGAGCTTTTTCCCTGTCATTCTTGTGGTATTCCTGATCCGGTCATTCATCGTCGAGCCGTTCAAGATCCCATCCGGTTCCATGATGCCTACGTTATTGTCGGGGGATTTCATCCTGGTCAACAAATTCACCTACGGCCTGCGCGTGCCTATCCTGAACAATACCTTCCTGGAGATCGACCATCCCAAGCGCGGTGATGTTTTTGTTTTTCATTATCCGCCCGATCCTTCCATAGACTATATCAAGCGTGTTGTCGGCTTGCCCGGTGACAAGATCGCCTACCGCGACAAGCAGCTCTACATTAACGGCCAGAAGATGGATACAAGTTTTGTGGAAGATTACCAGTATGTCGGTACCGGGCTTAACATGGTAAGTGCCCGGCGGCTGAACGAGCAGCTGGGCGATAAAAAGCACGACATCCTGATCGAAGACAACAGCATGACCATCGATGGCGAAACGGAAGTCCCTGCCGGGCATTATTTTGCCATGGGGGATAATCGCGATAACAGTAAAGATAGCCGGGTATGGGGTTTTGTGCCCGAGCAGAATCTGGTGGGAAGGGCATTTTTTATCTGGTGGAATTTCGATAATTTCGGCAGAATTGGCACTCACATTCAATAACCTGACTAGGGGCGGATTATGTACAAACAGCGCGGGATGACTTTTATCGGCTTGGTTCTGATTATTGCTGGTGTCATTTTTATAGCGACGATCGGCATCAAGCTTTATCCGCCTTATGTGGAATTCATGACGGTCAAAAAAGCCATCAACAGGATTGCCAGCGACCCTGCATTCGCCACCATGTCTCCCAAAGAGATCAAGGATAGCTTTGACAAGAGCGCCTCGATTGACAGCATCAGGGTGATTTCAAGTAACGACCTTGTGATTGGCAAGGGCGAGGGCAAGCCTGTGGTGAGCGCAGATTACCAGGTCGTGGTGCCTATCATCGCCAACGTGAGCGCGCTGCTGGATTTTTTTGCATCCACCGACAGCAAGGCCACTGCTGAAAGTATTGAGACAGTTGAACCGGGCGCTGTCGCCAACTAATTGAATGTCTCAGAGTAGCCTGGCTCGGCTTATTGCCTATGATTTTAAAGATGAGTCATTACTGGTTCAGGCGCTCACCCATCGCAGCCATAATGGTGCCAACAACGAGCGGCTCGAGTTCCTGGGCGACGGTGTGCTTAATTTCATTATCGCCCACCAGCTCTATCAGCGTTACCCCAGGCTCTCCGAAGGAGACCTGAGCCGCTTGCGTGCTCAACTGGTCAAGGAGCCCACACTTTGCGAAATCGCCCTCGGCCTTGATCTGGGTGCATCATTAAGACTGGGTGAGGGTGAGCTGAAAAGTGCCGGATGGCGCCGCCCATCGCTGCTGGCAGATGCCCTGGAAGCCATTATTGGTGCGGTGTTTGTCGATGGTGGATTTGCCGCGGCAGAAGCGCTGGTGGTCAGGCTGTATACATCTTTGCTGGAACAGGTCGACCCAAAATCCATCAGCAAGGACCCCAAATCGTTGTTACAGGAATACTTGCAGGGCAGTAAAATGGATCTGCCCGACTATGTCATGCTGGCTATCGAAGGCGAGGCGCACTGCCAGACTTTCCGGGTGGAGTGCCGCATTCCCAAGCTGAATATCAGCACCCAGGGCGAGGCATCCAGCCGCCGTGCTGCAGAGCAGCAGGCAGCAGACCTGGCTTATCAAAAATTGAATCTGAAAAAGAAGTAAATGAAACCCGAAACCAATGATGGCAAACACTCTTTCGATGGGCAGTTCCGGTGCGGGACTGTGGCTATCGTCGGCCGCCCGAACGTGGGCAAATCGACCCTGCTTAATCACATCCTCGGGCTCAAGCTAAGCATCACGTCGCGCAAGGCGCAGACCACCAGGCACCGCCTGCTAGGCATCCATACCACTGAGGATACGCAGTTCCTGTTCGTCGATACGCCGGGCTTCCAGCAGAAGCATGTGAATGCACTCAACCGCAGCCTGAACAAGACCGTGACCCAAGTGCTGACTGAGGTGGATGTAGTGTTGTTCGTGATCGAGCCCATGCATCTGGGCGATGCCGACAGGCTGGTGCTTAAAATGTTACCCCAGAACAAGCCGGTGTTACTGGTCGTCAACAAGGCAGATCTCATGGGTGACAAAGGCAACTTATTGCCGCTGATACAGGATTTCGATACCGAGTTCCCTTTCGCTGCGATCGTGCCGGTGAGCGCTAAAAAGAATCTTTATCTCGACGAGCTTTTGGCTGCCATCAGGCAACATCTGCCGGAGCAGCCGGCGATCTATACCGAAGATGAAATGACCGACAAGAGCGAACGCTTCCTGGCTGCGGAAATGCTGCGCGAGAAGGTGTTCCGCTTCCTTGGCGACGAGATTCCTTATTCGGTTGCTGTCGAGATCGAGAAATTCGAGCAGGAAGGCAAGCTGCGCCGCATCCATGCCGCGATCATCGTCGATAAGGACAGCCAGAAACCCATGATCATCGGCAAGGGCGGCGAGAAGCTCAAGCAGATTTCCACCGAGGCCCGTCAGGATATGGAAAAACTGTTCGGCGGCAAGGTCTGGCTGGAAACCTGGGTTAAGGTCAAAGGCGGCTGGGCGGACGATGAACGCGCACTGAAGTCGCTGGGTTATTAGCCCATGGCAGTCTCAACTGCCGCACGCCAGGATAACCAGCCGGTTTACGTCCTGCACACATACCCCTTCAAGGAAACCAGTCTGGTCGTCGAGCTGTTCTCGCGCGATTTTGGCCGGTTAGCGGCCGTGGCAAAAGGGGCGCGCAGGCCGCGCTCCGCCATGCGCGGCATGCTGCAGTCCTTCCAGCCTTTGCTTGGCGCCTGGTCGGGCAAGCTGGAGCTGCGCAACTTGCATTCGCTGGAATGGGGAGAGGGCTTGCTGCTATTGCAGGGCGAGGCTTTGATGTGCGGGTTTTACCTGAATGAGCTGCTGTTGCGCCTGCTGCCGCGCGAAGATGCGCACGAGACTTTGTTCGATTATTATGGCCAGGCGCTGCGTACGCTGGCTTCCGGCCATGGCCTTGCCACGACCTTGCGGCGTTTTGAGCTAAGGATGCTGCAGGAAATGGGCTATGCCGTACCTTTGGAGCATGATGAGCTGGATGCGCCGATTGAGGCAGATGCCAGCTACCGTTATGTAGCAGAGCGCGGTGCTTGCAATCCTGGGAATAAGGCCGCGCAGCAAAAAGGGTTACAATCCTGTCAAATAGCGGGCAAGACCTTGCTGGACATGACGCTGGATGATTATTCCGATCCGCAGACCCAGCAGCAGAGCAAGCAGTTGATGCGTACTTTGCTGGCGCATTATCTTGGCGATAAACCGCTTTATACCCGGCAGCTATTGATAGATTTGCAAGGGTTGTAGAGTCGTAATAGAACAGTATGAAATTGAGAAAATCACAGATGATTAAGCTAGGCGTCAATATCGATCATGTAGCCACCTTGCGCCAGGCGCGCGATACGCGCTACCCCAGCGTGGTGCAGGCGGCCTTGCGCGCCGAGGAGTCGGGCGCAGACAGCATCACACTGCACCTGCGTGAAGACCGCCGCCATATACAGGATGCCGATGTGTACGCCTTGCGCAAGCTGCTGCAAACCCGCATGAACCTGGAAATGGCAGCCACCAGCGAGATGCTGGATATCGCACTGGCGGTGATGCCTCAGGATGTGTGCCTGGTTCCAGAACGTCGTGAAGAGCGCACCACCGAAGGCGGCTTGGATGTCCTTGGCAATCTGGATAACATCAGGATGATGTGCGAACGTTTCGCGCAGGCTGGCATTCGCGTCTCCCTGTTCATCGCTCCGGATATCGACCAGATCGATGCGGCCAAAGCCGTGGGTGCGCCAGTGATCGAGTTGCACACCGGTACATGGGCGGATGCCGAGCATGAGCCGGCGAGGTCGCAAGAGTTGGATCGTATCAAGAAGGCAGTGCAGCATGGCGTCAATATTGGGCTGGCGGTCAATGCGGGCCATGGACTCAATTATCATAACGTCAAGCAGGTCGCCGCCATTCCCGGCGTTGAAGAATTGAATATCGGCCATGCGATTGTGGCGCATGCTCTGTTTGTCGGCTGGGATAACGCCGTGCGCGAAATGAAGGCGCTTATGATAGAAGGCGCTGGGCCAAGATAATGCCTATTTATGGCATCGGTACGGATATCGTCGAGGTTTCCCGTATCGAATTATCACTGGAACGCTACGGCGACAGTTTCGCCAGGCGCATCCTGAGTGAGCGCGAATGGCTCAGTTACTCGCAATCGCAGACCCAGGCGCGCTTCCTTGCCAAGCGTTTTGCGGCCAAGGAGGCCTTTGCCAAAGCACTCGGCACCGGCCTGCGCGCGCCTGCGACTTTCCAGAATATCGGCATCGCTCATGATGATTTGGGCAAGCCCGTGCTGGATCTGGCGCCTGAGCTTGAGGCCTTGTTGAGCGCCAAGGGCATCACCTTCCAGCACTTGTCCATCAGCGATGAAAAAGCCCTGGCAGCGGCGTTCGTCGTCCTGGAAAAATCCAGCTAGCCTCCTGTAGCATGGCAAACCGGTACCGGCTGATAATCGCAATTGTCCCTTTGCTAACGGCGACAAGCCTGCAGGCTGCGGAATGGCAGCCGCTCGGGTCTAGCGATGTCGGGCAGCACTTTGTCGATAAAAACACACTCACATGGGATCAAGACAAGACGGCGTTTAGCATCGCCACGAGAGTGGTGCAGAAAGACAGTGCTGAATGGCTGACTACCTTGAGGATAGACTGCAAGACTGGGACGTTTGCTTATCTCAGAGGCAGCGAGTCCAGGAACGGCGAGGTGATGACCCATTTCGAGGAGCCGCGCCCATTCGAGAAGATACAACCCCAATCCATGCCATACCAGCTCAGTGAGGATTATTGCGCTGCAACGAGACCGGAGCAGGAGCGGGGTTGGCAGGTACTTGGCAGCAGCAGGATAGCCGATGTTTCTTTTGATCATGCTAGCGTCAGGAAAAACAAGGAAGGCACGCGCTTTATAGCGGACACCAGAGTCATACCTTTTGACAAGAGTGAAGAGACATTGAGCACCCTGTCGTTCGACTGTAACAAGCGCACCTTTACTGTCATGAAGATGAGCAAGTTAAAGAATGGCGAGGTAGAGCACATTTTTGACAAGCCGCAGGCGCCTACCAGCATTGATAAAACGGAAACCCTGGCTACCCTTGCTGATAGGGTCTGTGCGCCGAGCAAGGCATGCACGGAGATATTCACCAAACTGAAGTCCATCGAGTCCGCGGTGCAGGCCAGCTATGAAAACGACACCCTGTCATGCCGCGAAGTGAAGAGCAGCGTGCAAAAGGTCGAGGCGTTGAACAAGGACGTGAAAAAACATCATTGCCCGATAACCAGGCTGGATGACTATATGCAGCAATTAAAGCAAGCGGATTGCCACTGATGTCAGTCGATATGGAGCGCCGTTTCAGCGGAGTGCGCCGCCTGTATGGTGAAGTTGGATTGGCAAAGCTGCAGGCGGCACATGTATGCGTCATCGGTATTGGCGGCGTCGGCTCATGGGCAGTAGAGGCCTTGGCACGCAACGCCGTCGGCCGCATTACGCTCATCGACCTGGACAATATCGCGGAATCCAACGTCAACAGGCAACTGCACGCTATTGAAGGCGAATTCGGCAAGGCCAAGGTGACTGCCATGGCCGAACGTATCCGTGCCATCAACCCGGCTTGCGAGGTACATGAGATCGAAGATTTCGTGACGGTGGAAAATACCGTCGCTATGCTGGGCTCTAATTTGAATGGCGGCTTTGATGGCGTAATCGATGCAATCGATGATGCCCGCGCAAAGGCGGCCATTGCGGCTTACTGCCGCGACAATAAGCTGCCTCTGGTAATGACCGGCGGTGCCGGTGGCCGCCTGGATCCGACCAGAATCAACAGCGCAGATCTTGCCCGGGTTACAGGGGATAGATTGCTGGCAAAAGTCCGCACCACCTTGCGCCGCGACTATGGCTTTCCCCGTGGCGAAAAATCCAGGTTCGATGTTCCGTGCATCTACTCCGATGAACCCATCATCAAGCCCGATCAAAGCTGCGATAGCGAGGTAGATGCATTGACCGGCCTTAATTGCGCGGGTTACGGGTCATCGGTATGCGTCACAGCGCCTTTCGGCATGGCGGCCGCTGCCACAATGATCAAGCTGCTGCTGGCCGATTGATTCCCGACTTTTCATCCTTAACCCTCTCACTTGAATTGCAGGAGGGTTGTCCCCAACTCATTGGTACTTGATAACCGGTTTTAAATACACTGGAATCGGAAGATATTGGCACTCAAATTTTTGATAGGGATCTATAGTTATGGCAAATAAGACAGATAAAGCAGACAAGAAAAAAACGAATACCACACCAAGTGATACCAAGGAGACGCTGGGTTTCCAGGCTGAAGTAAAACAGCTGATGCAGTTGATGATCCACTCCTTGTACAGCAACAAGGAGATTGCGCTGCGCGAATTGATCTCGAATGCCTCTGACGCTGCTGATCGGCTGCGCTTCCAGGCGCTGGCCGATAGCACTCTATATGGGAATGACAGCGACCTGAAGATACGCATCGCTTTCGACAAGGCTGCGCGTACCCTGACCATCAGCGATAACGGCATAGGCATGAGCCGGGACGATGTGATCGCCCATATCGGCACTATTGCCAAATCCGGCACGCGCGAATTCTTCTCGTCCCTGACCGGCGACCAGGCCAAGGATGCAAACCTGATCGGCCAGTTCGGCGTGGGTTTCTATTCTGCATTCATCATCGCCGATAAAGTCACGCTGACCACGCGTAAGGCCGGCAGCACTGAAGCTGTGCAATGGGAGTCTGCGGGCGAGGGCGATTACACCCTGGAGACGGTGCAAAAGGATGGCCGCGGCACCGAGATCACATTGCACCTGCGTGAAGGCGAAGATGAGTTCCTGAACGACTGGAAACTGAAAACCATTATTCGCAAATACTCCGACCATATCACCCTGCCCATCGTGATGAAGAAATCCGAATGGAAGGACGGAGAACAGGTTCCGACTGATGAGGATGAAACCGTCAACAAGGCATCGGCATTGTGGGCGCGCGCCAAGAATGATATTTCCGAAGTTGAGTATCAGGAGTTCTACAAGCATGTGTCGCATGATTTCGAAGCGCCGCTCGCCTGGGCCCATAGCCGGGTTGAGGGCAAGCAGGAATACATCTCGCTGCTGTTCATCCCCAGCCGTGCGCCATTTGATCTGTACGACCGCGAGCGCAGTCACGGCATCAAGCTGTACGTGAAGCGCGTTTTCATCATGGACGACGCGGAAAAGCTGATGCCGCAATACCTGCGCTTCGTGCGTGGCGTGATCGATTCTGCGGACCTGCCATTGAACGTATCACGCGAGATCCTGCAGGAAAGCCGCGATATCGAAGCAATCAAGGCCGGGTCGGTGAAGAAAGTGCTCGGCCTGCTGGAAGATATGGCTGAAAACAAGGCTGAGGACTACAGCAAGTTCTGGACGGAGTTCGGCCGAGTGCTGAAAGAGGGTGTGGGCGAAGATTTCACCAACAAGGAAAAAATCGCCGGGCTGTTACGTTTTGCCAGCACCCACGCGGATGACGAAAGCCAGGTGGTATCGCTCAAGGACTATATCGGCCGTATGAAAGATGGCCAGGACAAGATCTACTACATTACGGCTGAGACTTTTGCTGCCGCCAAGCATAGCCCGCATCTGGAGATATTCCGCAAGAAGGGCATCGAAGTGTTGCTGATGTCGGACCGTGTGGATGAATGGCTGCTGGGCAGCTTGGCCGAGTTCGAGGGCAAGAAACTGCAGTCAGTAGCCAAGGGCGATCTTGACTTGGGCAAGTTGGAAGATGAAGCCGAAAAAGAGCAGCAGAAGAAAGTGGAAGACGAATTCAAGTCGCTGATTGAAAGAATTCAGTCTGCGCTGGGCGAAAGTGTCAAGGAGGTGCGGGTCACGCATCGCCTGACCGATTCCCCTGCGTGCCTGGTCAGCGGCGAGAACGAATTGTCCGGCAACCTGGAGCGCATGCTCAAGGCTGCAGGCCAGAAGACACCTGAAACCAAGCCGGTGCTGGAAATCAACCCACAGCACGCTTTGGTGGAGAAATTAAATGCCGAATCCAGCGAAGACCGGTTCAAGGACTGGGCAAGCGTGCTGTTCGACCAGGCGCTGCTGGCTGAAGGCGGGCAGTTGGAGGATCCTGCCAGCTTTGTGCGCCGCATGAACAGCCTGCTTATCAGCTAGCTTCCCGGTTGGGAAAGGCTCTAGCAGCCAGTTCCTACTTGGTAATTTGAAACCCGCAGTTTAACGGCTGCGGGTTTTTTATTATCTGTGTTGACATAGTAAATGAGAATCATTACTATTCGCATATGACATCGAAAGATAACCAAATGAATGAAGCGTTGTATGACCCCGATTTGCCGAACGCAAGCTCGGTCATGGCATCCCTATGCTGCGTGGCAGCGCAATATGCCAGCCACCCGTCGCTGGCACTGGCCGAACTTGCTGCCGATCTTTCCCATAAATTAACCGCCCCGCAATATGCCGAGTCCAGGCTGGTGACAGAGGTCGCGAAGCGGCTGGTTGTGCAGTGGGAAGCCATCCTGAACGAGCAAAACGGCCTGGCAGTCAGCATCATGCCGGCCAGCCGACTGAAGCATTAGCTAGTCAATACATAGAAAATATCAGGAGTATTCATGTCCCGTTTTACCGGCCCAAGATTAAAAGTGATGCGCGCACTGGGCACAGACCTGCCCGGCTTGTCGCGCAAGACTATTGAGAGTCGCCCGAACCCGCCGGGACAGCATGGCGGCCGCGGCATGCGGCGCAAGAAATCCGACTTCGGCGTGAAGTTGATGGAAAAGCAAAAGCTGCGCTTCAATTACGGCCTGACGGAAACGCAATTGCGCCGCCTCATGGTGGATGCACGCCGCGGTCATGCGCCTACGGGAGAAACGCTATTGCAGCTGCTGGAACGGCGTTTTGATAATGCGGTATTCAGGGCGGGTTTTGCACCCACCATAGCTGCCGCGCGCCAACTGGTGAATCACGGGCATCTGCTGCTTAATGGCAAGCCGGTCAACATTCCCTCGGTGCGCTTGAGGCTGGGTGATGAGATCACGCTCAAAACAGCAAGCACGAAAATTCCCATGGTGTTGGAAACACTTAAAGACCTGCCCTTGATCCGCCCGGAATGGCTGGCGTGGAATGACCAGGCATTGGTGGCAAAGGTCGCACATATGCCCGCACCGGAAGATGTGCCATTCCCGGTGGACGTTCAGCAAGTGGTCGAATATTACGCCAACCGCCTGTAAGCCTGCTGCCGAATTTTATGTCTCCCTCGTTCGCCGCCTACGGGCGGCTTTTTTTAACAAGCATCTTTAACGCTATATGGAGTTAGCCATGAAATCATCGGGTAGTTGCGATCGGGTTGTGGTGGCAGGCCATCATGGATGCCGCGTCATTTATTGTGAAGAGTGCAATGTGGCGGAAGTGGAGGTTGGTTCGCTCAGTCTGCGCCTGGAAATGCAGGCATTCAACGCATTGGGTGAAATGATGCAGGAAGCGATGCAGAAGCTGTCGGTAATGAATAAGGCTAATAAAGAACATCGGCCTTACTCCATTGCAGGAAAAATGCACTAGCTTTATGTTTTTATTGACCAATCAAATAAGAATCATTATCATTTCTATCCAATGAATAAGTCATCTACCCCTATGCCAGCCGAAACCATGCAAGCAATGAGGCTGGCAGGCGCATCTGATAAGGCTGACAGGCCTGCCGATCCCAGGCGGTTGTGCAGTATTGAGTTGTTTTCAGGTGCCAGGGAGCTGGTGATTGAGCATGCGGGCAGCGAGTATCGCCTGCGCCGGACCAACCAAGGCAAGCTTATCCTTACCAAATGAAGCACATATGAATTCGCCAGTAATGCATCTTAACAACTTTAAACTGCAGCCAAATGTAATCGAAGGCCAGTTCGGCAAGCCCGGGATAAGGGCTTTGGCACCTGCGCGCGCATCCGACAGGGCTGCGACGCGATTGGGTGAGAAACTTTCGCCCGGAGCGCTTGTGACTGTGCTGCTGGTTCATATGGTTGTATTTGCAGCATTAATAAACGCGGCACCCATTACGCCGCAGATCAAGCCAGTGGCCAAGCCCATGCTGGTAAGCCTGGTAGCCAGCCCTGCACCTGAACCCGAGGTGGTGCCGCTATTGCCTACCCCGCCGAAGCCGGAGCCGGTAATCAAGAAGCAGAAGCCGGTAGTGAAACCTGTAGTGAAAGAGACTGTCCCTGAACCGCAGCCGATAGTAGCTCAGCAGCCCGTAGTCAGTGAACCGGCACCGGCAGCAATCACCCCTGAGCCTCCGGCAGTTGTGGCAAAAGCACCGGAAGCACCGAAAGAAGTCCCTGTAGTGGAGCCTAAAGTAGAGCCGCCACGCTTTGGTGCGGCTTACCTGGAAAATCCCGCGCCGGCTTACCCATCGCAGTCACGCCGTATCGGTGAAGAAGGGCGGGTGCTTTTGCGTGTGCTGGTTTCAGAAAAAGGCGATGCCGCAAACGTGGAAGTCGACTCCGGCAGCGGGTCGGAAAGACTGGATAGGGCTGCGCTGGATGCCGTCAAGAAGTGGCGGTTTATCCCGGCCAAGCGCAACAATCAGCCGATCAGCGCTTATGTGATTGTGCCCATCAAATTCTCATTACAAAGTTGAACTTAGCAGCTCTTAATCAGTAGTCTCAAGAATCAATCAAGGAATAGTAGATGCAAAACGGATATGAATTTAACAGTGTGGCTTTTATTACAGCCGGCGGCCCGGTATCAATCGCAGTAGCACTGATATTGCTGGCTATGTCGCTGGCTAGTTGGTACCTGATCTTCACCAAAACCTATCAGGCTATACGCCTGCGCCGCGCTTCGAGTGATTACGACCGCGACTTTTGGGCCGCTCCTTCACTGGAAGCCGCCATGCGCAAGAACGCCGCTGACCTTCCTGTATCACGTTTGGCAGCCCAGGCCGTAGAAGCGGCCGAACATCATCAGCGCCATGCAGCAGGGCGCCTGGCAGATGCTTGCAGCCAGGACGAGTTTATTGCACGCTGCATGAACCAGACCATGGCCCAGGAAAGTGCGCGGATGGAATCAGGGCTGACGGTGCTGGCTTCCGTAGGCAGCGTGTCGCCTTTTGTCGGCTTGTTCGGCACGGTCTGGGGCATCTATCATGCGCTGGCAAGCATCAGCGTCAGCGGGCAGGCCACGCTGGACAAGGTCGCCGGTCCTGTCGGCGAAGCATTGATCATGACTGCGCTGGGACTGGCTGTTGCTATCCCGGCAGTACTGGCATACAACGCCCTGGTACGCAGCAACCGTACATTGATGACGCAACTGGAAGGCTTTGCCCATGAGTTGCATACCTTGCTTACTACCGGCGCACCGCTGTCATCGGGAGTCGCGACCCAGCAAAGTAACGCTGCGGCCAAGCCGGCTCATCTGAAAGAAGTACCAGCATGATAGGGTCGGGAAAAGGCTTCGATTCCGGCCGGCACTCAGCGCCAATGGCCGAGATAAATACTACGCCGCTGGTCGACGTGATGCTGGTGCTGCTGGTGATATTTATCATCACCGCCCCCTTGCTTACGCATGCCGTCAAAATTGACCTGCCGCAGGCCAGCAGCCAGCCGTTGCCTGAAGAGCCCAAAGTGATTTCCATCGCCATTGACGGTGCCGGCCGGATGTACTGGAACGATGCGCCCATGGTGCAGGGCGAACTGAAGGCCAAATTGCAGCAAGTAGCCGAGACCAAGCCCCAGCCCGAACTACATATCCGTGCCGATAAGGAAACGCGTTACCAGATACTGGCGGAAGTGATGGCGGATGCGCAGAACACCGGTATTCAAAAGCTGGGCTTTATCAGTGAGCCGGTTTCGAAGTAGGTTTTAAAGTAAGTACAGATTTGAACTGAACGCGGAAACGCCAGAATTGCTTTAAGCATAAAAAATATTTTTGAATTTGATTCAGCCAGCCAGTGGGATTTTTCTCAGATAGCCAGCCTGTAATCCTACCAAGGGGCGCAATCTTGAGCAGAATTCACATGGAATTACCCAAACCTAATGTAAAGCCGGTTTATACGGCCTGGGTTTGTGCCGCCACGCAAGTGCCAGTGCGACTTATATTTGGTAGCGAATTGACGTGCTGATACAACGCTCTTTATTCGTTATCCTTCACCGCTGGTTCGGGCTGCTGATTGCCGCATTCCTGATCATGTCGGGGCTAACAGGCGCGATCATCTCCTGGGACCATGAGCTTGATGACCTGCTCAACCCGCATTTGATGGAGGCTACGAGCCAGGGGACGGCGATTCCTGCGCTGGATCTTGTCAGCCAGATCGAGGCGCGCCACCCTCAGGTGCGCGTCAGTTTTGTGCCGCTGTTGGTGGAACCGGGCGAGTCATTGGCATTCGGTGTCGACCCCCGCGTTGATCCACAGACCGGCAAGCTTTATGAGCCGGGGTATAACCAGATATTTGTTGATCCCGTGACGGGTGCAGAACTGGGCAAGCGGGACTGGGGAGCTGTGTGGCCTATTACCAGCGAGAACCTGGTTTCTTTTCTGTATGTGCTGCATTACAGCCTGCATATACCTGAGATGTGGGGAATAGACCACTGGGGTATGTGGTTGATGGGAATTATAGCCATTATCTGGACGCTTGATTGCTTCATCGGCTTTTACCTGACCTTACCGTCCAGGAGGCGGCAGGCAGCTATTTCCCGTAGTCTTCCAGACCAGGATGAGGATCAGTTGGAGGCGAGTGCCGGTGCAGCAAAAACATGGTGGCAACGCTGGAAGCCGGCGTGGCGCGTAAGGAATAAAAACGGTGCTTACAAGTTGAATTTCGATTTGCACCGTGCCGGCGGTTTATGGACATGGGGACTGCTTTTCATCCTGGCTTTTACCGCGTTCTCACTTAACCTCTATCGGGAAGTGTTTTTCCCGGTGATGTCTGCGGTTTCGCAGGTGACGCCGGGCCCATTTGATGTGAAAGCGCCAGCAGAGTTAAATAAGCCCATCATACCGCAGCTGACTTTTGTGGAAGTGACCAGACGGGCGGCCGCAGAGGCGACGAAGCGCGGCTGGAAAGAGCCGGTCGGTAGTATCTTCTACTCTCAGGAATTCGGCATCTACGGCGTGCAGTTCTTTCATGCGGGAGAAGACCACGGTACTGCCGGGGTTGGCCCGGCAAGTATTTATTACGATGGTGTTGACGGCAGCTATCTCGGGGACATGCAGCCGTGGAAAGGTACCGCGGCAGACATCTTTGTGCAGATGCAGTTTCCCTTGCACTCGGGGCGCATCCTGGGGCTGCCGGGCCGTATCCTGATTTCCGTAATGGGACTGGTAGTCGCGATGCTATCGGTCACCGGCGTATATGTGTGGTGGAGAAAATCAAGAGCGCGCTCCAGATATGCAGGCTTCAGGGTAATCGAGGAAGCCGCAGTGGACAGGCGGCTCAATATTGCCGCGAAACCGAATCCGAATTTGGTCAAGAATTAGCGTTAATTTATGTCATTAATCAAATCCAGCCAGCTAGTAAGATTTTCAGATAGCCAGCCAGTGATTCACAACAGGGAAATTAAAATCATGCAATCCGTAATCAAACCAAAGCCGCTTACCATGGCGGTATTGCTCTCGCTGGGGGCAAGCCCGGTATTTGCGGCGGATACAGACAAAACAGTCGATACTGCCGCCTCCAATGACGAGACCTTGCCGGAAGTCAAGGTTGCAGCACCGAGAGTCGAGAACGAAGGTTATAAGGCTGAGAAAGCTTCATCCAGCAAATTTACCGCGCCACTGATCGATACGCCGAAATCAGTGACCGTTGTTCCGGAAAACGTCATCAAGGATACCGGTTCGGTGACTTTGCAGGATGCACTGCGTACTGTTCCAGGTATTACTTTCGGCTCTGCCGAGGGCGGCGGTTCGATTGGCGACCGGCCATTTATTCGCGGCTTTGATTCGCAAGCTTCCATGTATGTGGACGGATTGCGCGATGTCGGCGGCCAGTCACGTGAAACATTTGCAATTGAGAGCGTGGAAGTGATCAAAGGCCCCAGCGGCGCATACGATGGGCGCGGCTCGGCAGGCGGCAGCATTAACCTGGTGACCAAGCAGCCCAAGGCGGTGAATTTCATCGCCGGTTCGGTTGGCGTCGGTACCGACCAATATAAACGGGCGACGCTAGATGGCAATTACCTGCTGGGCGAGGAGGTTGCCGTGCGTATGAATCTGATGTCACACACCGCCGACACCCCGGGCCGTGATGATGTGGATGTGAGGCGTTTGGGCTTTGCTCCTTCGATCACGTTTGGCCTGACCACGCCGACTTCACTGAATCTCAGTTATTACTACATGAAATCGGATGATATGCCGGATTATGGTATTCCTTACACTTTTACAACTGCTGCTAACCGTTTGGCCAACGGTGACAAGCCGGCAAAGGTAGACAAGGATAATTTCTATGGCCTGAAAAACCGCGATTTCCGCGAGACCGAAGCCAATATAGGCACTGCCACGCTCAAACATGCCTTCAGCGACACTACGATACTCCGCAACACCACTCGTTATGGCGTGACCAGCAATGACTATATTGTGACCGTACCTGACGACAGCAAAGGCAATGTCAAGAATGGCAATGTTCTTCGTGCAGCCAAGAATCGCAATACGCGAACCGAAACGATTGCAAACGTAACCGATATTTCATTTGAGTTCGATACCGGCCATGTCAAACATAACTTCAATACCGGGGTCGAGATTAGCCACGAGGAAAGTGTGAATCGTCCGTATATCATCGCTTCTCTGGGCACCACCTGTACCCCAGCATTGCTTACCAGTTTCGATTGCACCAGTCTGGCCAATCCAGATGCGGACGACCCATGGAGCGGTTCGATTACGAAAGACGTGAATCATGACACTACGCGAACTATCACCAAGTCTGCATTCGCATTTGACAGCATGGAGCTTAGTGAAAAATGGCTACTGAATCTCGGTTTGCGTTTTGATGATTACAAAACCGATCTGAACAAGGAAACAGGTGGAGCGCTTGCTGGTGTATACACTAACGATAAAAGCTTCTGGAATTATCAGGCCGGCCTCGTATACAAGATCCAGCCCAATGCCAGCGTCTACGTTTCGTATGGCACATCTTCCTCTCCATCTGGTATTAGCGGAGGCAATGCTGCAGACGGGCTGATTGGCAGGACCGCGCTTTCAGATTTATCCGATCTTGAGCCTGAGAGAAGCAAGAGCTACGAAATCGGCACCAAGTGGGATGTGCTGGAAAACCTGGCTTTGACTGCAGCGATTTTCAAGATAGAAAAAACCAATGCAAGAGTCGCATTGGCTGATGGCACAACCGATGTTGCAGGTACGCAGGAGGTCAAGGGGTTTGAAGTTGGTGCAGCGGGCAAACTGACCAGTAAGTGGCAGTTGTTCGCAGGCTACACCTATCTGGATAGTGAACTGGTAGATAATGGCGATGCGGCCCAAGCCATTCGCAATGAAGGTAACCGCTTCCCCAACACGGCGAGAAACAGCGCCAGCCTCTGGACTACTTATGACATCCTGCCAAAGCTGACCATAGGCGGGGGTGCTTTCTATGTTGGCGAGCAATTCGGCAATGTGGATAACTCGGTGAGCATACCGTCTTATGTACGCCTGGATGCTATGGCAGGTTACCAGATCGATAAGAACCTGAGCCTGCAATTGAATATCCAGAATCTGGCGGACAAGCGTTACTTCGATACTGCATATTCCAATCATTATGCTCAGGTGGCTGCTGGACGCTTAAGCCTCCTGACACTGAACTTCAAGTATTAATAAGGTTTATCAGGCATGCACCCTGCAGGTGAGTATCCTGCAGGGTTTTTGCTTAATGGCTGTGAGAGACGCGGGTAAAGTTGAACGGGATTCATGCATAATCTATTTTTAATTTCAGGCGGCGAAAGATGCTGACAATCATTCCAGAAGTGCTGAGCAAGACGCAGGTTGCAGAATGCCGCGAGTTGATGGATCAGGCGGAATGGGTGGATGGCAATGTCACGTCCGGGCATCAGTCGGCGCTGGCGAAAGATAATATGCAACTGCCCGAGGGCTCTCCTGCGGCGCGCCAGATAGGCGACCTGATTCAGGACGCACTGGGTGCA
Organism: uncultured Methylophilaceae bacterium; assembly: GCA_964494575.1. Lineage (GTDB taxonomy): Bacteria > Pseudomonadota > Gammaproteobacteria > Burkholderiales > Methylophilaceae > JBCKUK01. The sequence goes on from CAZBSR010000010.1 coordinate 20,215, forward strand.
AATCCATTGTTCATCTCCGCAGCATTGCCATTGAAGGTATTTCCGCCGCTGTTTAATCGCTATGAGGCCGGGCAGGCGTTCGGTACCCATGTGGATAATGCGATACGGCATCTGCGCGGCACTAATTTCCGCATACGTAGCGATCTTTCGGCCACATTGTTTTTGTCAGAACCGGAAGATTATGACGGCGGCGAGCTGACCATAGAGGATGTATACGGCGAGCAGCAGGTCAAGCTGCCGGCAGGGCATATGGTGCTTTACCCTTCGAGTAGCCTGCACCATGTCACCCCCGTTACTCGTGGTGCGCGCATTTCGTCGTTTTTTTGGCTGCAAAGCATGGTGCGCGATGACGGGCAGAGAACACTGCTGTTCCAGTTGGATAATGCGATACGGAAAATCGGCCTGGATAGGGGCCATCAGGATGCGGAAGTCATCAGCCTGACCGGGGTGTATCACAACCTGTTGCGGCGCTGGGCAGATAGCTAGAGGCGTTTGGCTTCTTTTACTTTTATCTTTAATTTCAGATTGGTTTTATGCAAACAAAAATAATGCAAAACAGTGCAAGGCGCGGCAGATTTCTGCGCGGCTTGCGCAAGATTCACGGTTGGCTTGGATTGTGGGGGGCTGTATTGGGGTTGCTGTTCGGCGTAAGCGGTTTCCTGCTGAATCACCGTGCGGTGCTCAAGATACCGGCAGCGCAAATGGAAGTATCCGAAATCCAGCTACAGGTGCCGCAGCCGCAGCCTGTCAACGCCAAGGAATTCGCACGCTTTATCCAGCAGGCACTTGATATCAGGCAAGATCCCGTGAAGCCAAAAACGCCTAAAGGCGGTGCAGAACGCGATACCAGATTCATGGGTAAGGATATGAAGCAGCCGGCAAACCTGGAGGTCAACTTTCAGCTACCGCAAGCCGCTATCCATGCCGAATACGTGGTGGGCAATCAGTTTGCCACCGTCAAACGTGAGGATGCCAACGTGTGGGGGTTCATCATGCGCATGCATAAAGGCTCAGGGGCCAGTGCTGCATGGGTGTTGCTGGCGGATACCATTGCCGGTGCGCTGATACTGCTCTCAATCACTGGCGTATTGCTTTGGACCAAGATGCGCGGCTCGCGCCTGGTGATGAGCGGCCTGATCGGTAGCTCGGTAATACTCAGCGTATGGGTTACGCTATTGATGATGTAAGCCGGCTGGCCTAAATCATCACTGTGTCTTCAGCCGGCCTTTTTAACTGGAGCGTTTAACTTGGTCGATGGCCTGTTGGTGTCCTTTGGCGGCAGCGCGCAGCAGCCAGGTGCGCGCAAGCACTGTGTTGGCAGGGCTGCTCTTGTCGTTCAGTAAGGCTTGGGCATAAGCAAAATAGTCGTCTGTATCCCCGAGTTCGCAGCACTTCTCATGTGCCAGTAGTGCGACCCGGCGAAACTCGGGAATGGGGAAGGTGAGCAGAGTGCTTGCCATCGTGCGTGCAAAGCGCAGGTGGGCACCATCCAGCGCCTGGTGCAGCCAGTTAAGGGCTTCCTGCATATTGCCTTGTTCCGCGAGCAGCAAGGCATAATTGTATTGCCCCCTGAAATCCCCGCCCACGGCAGCCTGCCGGTAAAAGTCGGCAGCTATCGTGCGGTCGGCTTTTACCAGCCAGCCTTCCTCATAAAAACGGCCGACTACATTCAGTGACTTGGCATTACCCAATGCTGCTGCCTTGCGGTACCAGTCCAGCGCTTCCATTTCATCCTTGGCTAAGCCGTTGCCGTGCAATAGCAGGTTGGCGTAGTTGTACATGCCCCATTCCAGTCCAAGATCGGCTGCATGCTTGAAATAGCGCGCCGCCAGTGCAGTGTTTACTTCCCCGCCCCAGCCTAGTTCGTGGCACCGGCCCAGCATATTGAGGCCCATGGCATGGCCTTGATCGGCGGCCCTGGCAAACCACAACCTTGCCTCGACTGCGTCCAGCGGTACGCCGCGGCCATCCAGCAATATCTGGCCCAACAACGCCTGCGCATCCGCCAGACCCTGTTCAGCTGCCGCCCTGATCCACAACGCGGCCTCCTCGGGTTCACCTGCAATATGCCGCGCGAACTCTTCGGGGCTGGTATCGGCAAGCCGACTGGCAGAAATGGCGGAATTATTAATAACGGACATAGGTAATATACGAGAAATAGAGCCATGTCATTATACAAACTTCCGGATATTTAAACGCCACCGACAGGCTCAATTAGGTAGAATGTTTTTCACTGCATCGCTGTCGTTATGGTCGTCAGTCAACCTGATGATGGCAGGAACGCTTCCTGCTTATAGACTTTATAGACGATACGCTTAAATCCACTAATGCATGACATGAATAAACTGCTCTGAAGGAGGCATGAACGATGGCGCCCACAGCCCAGCCCGCAACAAAGCCGCAAACAGACCCGGCGATACAGCCGGCACCAGCGAAAAGTGGCCCGCCGCTGGCGCCTGCCAAAAACATCCCTGTCGTGCAGGAGCTGAGGAATCACCTGGCGTATTCCTCGTTCAAGACGGACGCGACTTCCACGCCGCGCGACTGGTACGAGACCACTGCCCATACGGTGCGCGACCATGTTGTGGAGCACTGGATCAAGACCGCGAATGCCTATTACGAGCAGGATCCCAAGCGCGTCTACTATCTATCCCTCGAGTTCCTGATGGGCCGCATGTTGTCGAATGCCGCACTGAATCTGGGCATAGAGAAGGATATATGCCAAGGCTTGCACGCGCTCGGGCATGAGATGGAAAATGTAGTGGAAATGGAGAATGACGCAGCGCTCGGTAATGGCGGCCTCGGGCGCCTGGCCGCTTGTTTCCTTGATTCCATGGCGACTATGGACATCCCCGGTACCGGCTACGGTATCCGCTATGAGTACGGCATGTTTCGCCAGGCCATCGTGGACAACCAGCAGATCGAGAATCCGGACAATTGGCTGCGCTACGGAAATATATGGGAATTCCAACGCCCTGAGAGCACCTATCTCGTCAAATTCTTCGGGCATGTGATAGAGCTGCCTGCCAGTGCCGACCGGCCTGCGTCGCCAGGAACATCTGCCGACAGGTCGCCTGAGCATCGCTGGGTCGATGCCGAGACCGTGGTGGCGATGGCTTACGATGTACCCATCCCCGGCTACGACACCGAGACGGTGAATAACCTGCGCCTCTGGTCAGCCAAGGCGTCGCGCGAGTTCGACCTCAGCCATTTCAACGACGGCAATTATGAGAAGGCGGTGGAAGAGCGCAACGCCACCGAAAACATCTCCAAGGTGCTTTACCCGAACGATGCTTCCGCTTCGGGCCGTGAATTGCGCCTCAAGCAGCAGTACTTCTTCGTTTCCGCTTCCATCCAGGACATCCTGCGGCGCTTCCTGTCGAAGCACGATAACTGGAATACCCTGCCGGAAAAGGTGGCGATCCAGCTGAATGATACGCACCCGGCGATTGCGGTGGCAGAGCTGATGTACCAGCTGGTAGATGTGCACCATGTCGAGTGGAGAAAAGCCTGGGCACTGGGCATCCGGATATTCTCGTATACCAACCATACACTGATGCCGGAAGCCCTGGAAACGTGGTCGCTGGATCTGTTCGGCCACCTGCTGCCGCGCCATCTGCAGATCATTTACCAGATCAATTTCGAGTTCCTGGAAATGGTGAAGCATAAATTCCCGGGCGATGTCGGCCTGCTTGGCCGCGTTTCCATTATTGACGATTCCGGCGACCGGCGTATCCGCATGGCGCATCTGGCCGTGGTAGGCAGCCATACGGTGAATGGCGTTGCCGCGCTGCATAGCGAGCTGCTCAAGACTACGCTGTTCCATGATTTCAATCGCATCTATCCCGGCAAGCTGATTAACGTGACGAACGGCATCACACCGCGCCGCTGGCTGAACCAAGCTAACCCGGCGCTGACCAGGCTGATTGCCTCGGTCATCGGTGATGGATTCCAGAAGGATCTGTCGCGGCTAACCATGCTGACGCCGCTGGCTGATGACGCGCATTTCCGCAAAGCCTTCAGACAGGTCAAGCTGGAAAATAAAATCCGGCTGGCGAATAAGATCGAGGCATTGACCG
>CAZBSR010000011.1:0-22754 GCA_964494575.1 uncultured Methylophilaceae bacterium
ATGATGTCGTAAAAACGTTCGACCAGCGCCCGGATCTGCTCCACCCCGCCCAGCAATTCGAAAAAAGTCGCCTTGCTACTGCCCGACTCGTTAATCTTGTCCAGCATGACGATTAAACTGCTTTCGGCTTAACAAGACTGGCGGCAAGCTTGGCACGGGTACGCGCTTCCTCCACATCGCTGCCGGTTGCCAGGGCAACTCCCATGCGCCGCCGCGTATAAGCCTCCGGCTTGCCGAACAGGCGCAAGTCAGAGCCTGGCACAGCCAGGGCCTGCTCAATATCCTCATACACCAGATTCAGGCCATCCACGCCGCCGTATATCACTGCACTGGCTCCAGGCTCTCGATGCGCCACATTGACCGGCAGGCCGAGGATCGCACGGGCGTGCAGGTCGAACTGGCTGAAGCGCTGGCTGGCCATGGTCACCATACCGGTATCATGCGGGCGCGGGCTCACTTCGGAGAACCATACCTTGTCATCCTTGACGAACAACTCAACACCAAATACCCCAAGGCCGCCCAAGCTATCAGTCACCGCTTTTGTTATGCGCTGCGCCTCGACAAGGGCGCCCTTGCTCATGGCCTGTGGCTGCCAGCTTTCGACATAATCGCCCCTGACCTGTGCATGGCCGATAGGCTCACAAAAATGCGTTTCGATCGCGCCTGCTGCGCCCCTGGCGCGCACGGTCAGCAAGGTGATCTCATAATCGAAATCGATCTGCCCTTCAACAATCACCACGCCCTGATTCACACGTCCGCCGGTGGCGGCATAATCCCACGCGGCACTGACCTCAGATGCGTTTTTCACATGCGACTGCCCCTTGCCTGAAGAGGACATGGTGGGTTTGATAAAGCACGGGTAGCCTATGCCCGGTTTGCCATCGCTGCCGTCTATTGCTTGCTGCAAGTCTTGCAGGCTATGGGCGAATGCATAGGGCGAAGTTGGCAGTTTGAGCTCTTCGGCAGCCAACCTGCGTATGCCTTCGCGGTTCATGGTGAGCTGCACGGCTTTGACCGTAGGGATGACCTGTGCCAGCCCCAACTGCTCTATCTCAGCCAGTGCATCGGTGTTCAACGCCTCGATTTCGGGAACGATAAGTTGCGGTTTTTCTTTTTGGACCAACTCAAGCAGCGCTGCCCTGTCCGTCATGTCGATAGTATAGGCCCGGTGCGCGACCTGCTGGCCTGGTGCGTTGGCGTAGCGGTCAACTGCGATTACCTCAACGCCAAGACGCTGCAGCGCAATAATGACCTCTTTGCCAAGCTCTCCGCTGCCCAGCAGCATGACGCGAGTGGCATTGGGACTTAAAGGGGTGCCTAGTTTCATAGGAAAACGCTCATGAAAAACTCCGGTTTGAATCCTGTAGATTTTACCACGGAGGCAAGCATTAATTCGCCGGAAATAGGCTGCGCATCTAGTGCGGGTTCCTATTCAGCCCGCATCAAGGTGGATAACGAGGCGAAAAACTAAGGAGTGGGGAAGAGAACATTTCCATATGGCTTGGTATAACGCCGCGATGCTTGTGTCATCGCTTATTGCAAGTTGAATCAGTCTTATTGAATCAACCCTTGATACCGTGTTTTTCCATGCGGTAGCGCATCGCCATGCGGCTGATACCCAGCTGGCGTGCGGCCTCCGAGACATTGTGATGGGTTTGCTTGAGCGCATTCTCCATCAGCCGTCTTTCCGCGGCATCCAGCGTGACGTTGGTCACAGACGGGTCGGGTTCGCTCACCAGATAGCCGGGTTGGCTATTCAGCGCAAGATCCTGTGCGACAATCCGGTCACCACGGCTCAGTAACACGGCGCGGCTGATCTGGTGCCGCAATTCACGTACATTGCCAGGCCAGTGATAGCTTTTCATAAGCTCAATCGCATCCGGCGAAAAAGAACGTTTTTCCAGGCCGTAACGGCGCTCGGTCAAGGCAGAAAAATGCTGTGCCAGGAGCACAACGTCATCGTCGCGCTCACGCAACGGCGGCATGGCCATGGTCAGTACGTTCAGCCGATAAAACAGGTCCGAGCGGAAGCGCCCTTCATTCACCATCTGCTGCAGGTCACGGTTCGTCGCTGCCACAAAACGTGCAGCCACCGGGCGCTCCTTGGTGGAGCCCACGCGTCTTACCATGCGACGCTCCAGTACGTTCAGTAACTTGGCCTGCAGGTTCAGCGGCAGTTCGCCGATTTCATCAAGGAACAAGGTACCATCTTCTGCTGCCTCGATCAGCCCGCAACGCGAGCCCTGGGCGCTGGTAAAAGCACCCTTCTCGTGGCCGAACAATTCGCTTTCTATCAGCTCCGCAGGCAGCGAAGCACAATCCACATGCACAAAAGGCCGGGCGTTACCTGCTCCGGCTTGCAGCCACAGCGAGTGCAGCAAACGGGCAGCCACATCCTTGCCCGTCCCGGTCTCGCCATTAATCAAGACTGTGGGCGGTATTACATCGATAGCCAGCAACTGGGCGATACGCTGCACCTGCATGCGCACGCTGTCTATGGCGGAACTTTTGCCCACCAACTCTATGGTTTCAACGGTATGCGTGTCGCGCTGACGCGAATAATCAAGCTGATGCTTAAGCTTGGTGGTAGATTCGACTTTCTGTATAGCCAGCAGCAGCTCTTCCAGGTCCACCGGCTTCTTCAGGTAATCAATCGCACCCTGCTTCATGGCACTGACGGCGTCGCTCAGCTCGCCATAAGCGGTCATCACGATCACGGAAACGCCACGAGCGATAAATTCAGGCAATAAGTCCAGACCGTTGCCATCGGGCAGACGCATATCCAATAGTGCAAGGTCTGGCATGAATTGCTTGGTGAGCGCCCTGCCATCCGCCAGATTTTCTGCGTGCTCGCATTCATATCCGGCTTTTTGCAGGCGCTTGACAACAGCACGCGCAAACAGCGCCTCATCCTCCACCAGCAATACGCGCACGCGCGCTTTCTGGCTGACAGTATTAATCTCTTCAGGATTCAGGGCGCGTGCGTGCATATTACTTAGAACAATCTCCGTTTAATTGACATCAACACTTGATGCAGTCTTCTTGCCGCCAAATTCATAGCGCAGTCCTACCCAGCCAGCGCGTGGTGCGCCGGGTGAATATAACGGCTGGAAGTGGTCTTCACCGCCATCAAATGCACCGCCCGGGGTAAAGAAGCTTTCGCCCAGCATACCGCCGCTATAGTATTCCTTGTCGAATATATTAATAGCCTTGGCAAATACCTGCCAGCCGCTGTTGGCGAACTTGTAACGGGTATCCAGGTTAACAATGGTATATCCGCGGGTCTTTGCACCTTCACCTTGATGGTTATTGTTTTCATTGCCGTGTGAGTATTGATCGGAGAAAGCAACGATATTGGTGCCAATCGTCCATTGCGGTAGAGCTTGCCATTCGCCGCGGAACTTGAACTGGTGGTTCGGGATACCGGGAATGTTGTCGCCCGGACGCACATGAATCGCCTCGATATCATCACCGGCGGCATCTACACCAATGACCTCAGCCGAGGTGTTAACTTCCGAAACCAGATCGAAACTGCTTTGGTAGGTAGCCTTGATATAGCTATAGCCGGCAAACCAGTTGAAATTACCAACCTCGCCGTTCAGGCCCAGATCCAGCCCTTGGCGGCGGGTCTTACCAACGTTATTGAAGTAACCGGCACCTGAAGAATTGGCGGCGATAAACTGGATGTCGTCCGTGTTCTGCGTGCGATATACGCTGGCAGTCCAGCCCATGCTATTGGCAAATTTGCCGCGAATGCCAGCTTCATAAGTCTTGGATACCACCATGTCCAGCGGCGGGTCGCCTGCCATGGCATTCGGCAACTTGCATGGCTGGTCAGGGTTGGCGCAACCAAGCTCGATAGCTGTCGGTGCACGGCTGCCTTCGTTATAGCTACCGTAGAAGGACAAGTCCTTGGTCGGTGTCACAGCCAGGCCGATAGCAGGATTGAAGCGATGAAAGCTGTGATCGCCATTCAGTGATTCGGGGTCACTCGAATCCGGGATCAGGCGGTCGCGATTTTCAACTTTGGTATGGTTGTAACGCCCGGACAAAGTCAGGTGCGTGATATCAGTGATGGAGAATGTGTCGGTTGCAAATACGCTCCAGGTTTTGCTCACGCCGCGCAGGTCTACCGCGGAGTCATCGCTGAACTCACCAATAGGGGAAACTCCGCGACTGGCAGTGATATTGCCGAATTCAGTACCCTGCTTGAAGTTGGTACGCCCATAATCATAACCTGCGCCGGTGACCAGCTGGTTCTTGTGTCCCAGGAAATCATGGTCGAAAGTGAGCTGGGTGGTGAAGCCATAGCCAATCCGATTGGATTTGCTGCGATTCAATGCGCCGCCGCACTCTGCTTCAGGGTCTGCGCCACCAGTACAGTCATCCAAAAATACGCCATCATCCACATCATCATTCACGTCGCCATTCAAAGTTCTGGTACGTGCATTTCTATAATAGGTGTTGGCGCTGAACATGGTCTTGTCGCTCAACCAGTGGCTGCCGTTCAGGTTAACGAACACCATCTTGTTTTCGGTCTGGTCGGGTTTGGTATTGATGGAATCCCAGCCCTGCTCATCCAGAAACTCTTTCTGGGTCAGGCCGTTGCCGATCATATCGTTATCTGCACCGGTAATGCTCAGGTTGATATCGGTCGTTTCATTCTGCCAGCCCACCTTACCGAACAGTTGGCGCACATCCGTTGGCGAGGCATCGCGCCAGCCATCTTCATCAAACACATTCGCAGAGAAGAAATAATCCACATTGTTATCGGCAACGCCACCGTATTCGGCAGAAGCCGTGCGACGATTCCATGAGCCGGCAGAGGCCTCGATCGCACCACCAGGGTTAGTGCGGCCACTCTTGGTTTGCAGCGAAATAGCGCCGCCCAAGGTGTTCAGGCCGAATACCGGATTGGATCCGGGAATCAATGTCATTCCTGACAATGCATTCATCGGAATCAGGTCCCAACTCACAACATCCCCAAACGGCTCATTGATACGTACGCCATCATAGAACACCGACAAGCCCTGCGGAGTACCCAGCAATGGCGACGCAGTGAAGCCACGGAAATTGACATTGGGCTGGAATGGGTTGTTTTGCGTTTCGTTGACATTTACGCCAACCATGTTCTGCGACATATAGTCTGCAATCGTCAGGCTTTGCTGATTCTGCATCTCCTCGCCCTTGACGGTCTGGATATTGGCAGGTATCTGCTCGATTGGCAGTCCGATGCCTGCCAATGGCGTAGTGCTGACCACTTCGACTTTTTGCGTCTTGATAGCCGGTTCAGCAGTTTCATCTGCAGCCAGGGCCAGTGATGATGTCCCGAGCGCACCAGCCACGAGGGTGGTAATGAGCTTGAGGCGGAATGTTGTTGTGTGTGGCATTGTATCTCCCCAGATTTAAAGTACTAATTAAGCCTGGATATATGTATCAAGTTTTATGCCACAAATAAGATGTAAATAAATATTGATTAGAATCAATGCTGAACTTAACAAATCACTTGAAGACGCATCAGTTTAGTTGGTTTTTATGGCTATATACAACCAATTATTGGTTGTATATAGCCACCAGTTTGGCTTGCCTGAATATCAGAATCGCCTCAAACGCTTTGCAGCAACTGCCGCGGGGGCTTTTGCAGGAATCCGCGCAATCCCAGCCATGCCGCCAAAGGCACCAGCAGGGAAGCACCAATCAGCGTAGTGATTGCCAGCCCAAGGTTGAACTGATACGGGATGCTCAGCACATACGCGCTTACGTAATAGGCTAGCGCGCTCGCCGCTACGGTAGCAACGCTAGCCGCAAGCACACCTATACACAAGAACTCGGCCAGGCTGGCCAGCACCACCTGCCTGCGCGATGCGCCCAACACCCGCAGCAAGGTAGCCTCACGCACGCGCTCCTCGCGCGTGGCAACCAGTGCGGCATACAGTACAGCCAGCCCCGCAAACAGGCTAAATCCGAACACATACTCCACCGCGTAAGTCATTTTCTCCATAATGCCGCGCACCTGCTCCATCAGTGCTGCCACATCAATCACCGTCAGGTTGGGAAACTGCCTGACCAGCTGATTGAGCTTGCCGGCCTGGTCGATAGGCAGGTAAAAGCTGCTGATGTAACTGGCGGCAAAATCGTCCAGAACCCCGGGTGGGGCTACGGCAAAGAAGTTCGCACGCATGGTATCCCACTCGACCTTTCTCAGGCTGCTGACGGTGAGCGTGATCCTAGTGCCTGCGATGTCGTATGCCAGCCGGTCGCCCAGCTTGATGCCGAGGGTTTCGGCCAAACCATCTTCAAGCGAGATCAGCGGCTTGCCATGCTCTTCAGGCGTCCACCAGCGGCCACCTACAAGTCTGTTATCACCCTGCATCAGGCTGGCCCACGAGAGATTAAATTCGCGCTCGGCCAGCCGTCGCGCCCTGTCATCCTTGTATTTCGCGGTATCCAGAGGCGCCTCATTCACGGCGACCAGACGTCCTCGCACCATGGGGAATACTTCGGTGTTGCTTATGCCGGCGTTGGCAAAGAAATCCTTGATTCCCTGTATCTGCGCGGGCTGGATATTGATGATGAATTTATTAGGCGCATCCGGCGGCAGGGATTTTTGCCAGTTCTGCAGCAGGTCAACCCTCACCAGTGCCAGCAGTATCATCGCCATCAGACCCAGGCTCAGCCCGACCACCTGTGCGGTCGCCATGGCCGGGCGACGGCGCAAACCCGCCAGGCCTAGCTTCCACGCGCTATTGCTATGGTCGGGCAATCGATGCAGCAACTTGCTACCGCCAAATGCCAGTAGTCCAGTCACCAGCAGCAAAACAACAAAAGCCACGAACGTCGCGCCAGCGAGTTTAAGGTCGCCTGCATGCCAGAAAATCATGCCTATCGTCACCACAAGCGCGGGCAGAAAGCCTAACCACGTACGGGCAGCCTTATCACCCAGATCACGCCGCAATATGCGCAGGGCCGGTACATCTCGCAAGCGCAGCAGCTGTGGCCAGACGACAGTCAGCATGATGGAGAAGCCCAGCACCATGCCGACAACAATGGGCATCGGGCCCGGGCTGGGCAGATTATCCATAAACAGGCTGCCAGCCAGTGCGGCAAGCCCCGCCTGGGCAAAGAAGCCCAATAAACAGCCGATAACACTGCCAATGAGCGCTAGCAGCAGAGTCTGGGACAGCAGTATCCTCACGATGAGCCGTTTGGAAGCGCCAAAGCAGCGCATCAGGGCATAGGTATCGAGGCTGGATTGCACATAAGGCAGGCTGGCGAGGAATATGGCAACCATGGCAAGGATAACGCCGACCATGGCGGATAGCCCCAGAAACTTCTGGGATTTTTCCAGCGCGCTTTTAATCTCAGGACGGGCGTTGGCCAGGTCCTGTATGCGTTCACCGCGCCCCAGTTGCGAAGTAGCCCATGCGGAGTAGTCCTTGATCGAGCGTGCATCGGAGGCCACAAGGAACTGGTACTTGACCCGACTACCGTACTGGATCAGCCCGGTCGAGGCCACGTCAGAGGCATTCATCATCAGCCTGGGGGCAAAGCCGAACATGTCGCCGCCGCGCGAGGGCTCATGGCTCAGGATCGCGCTGATCTTGAATGTACGCTCACCCACCTCGACAGTATCACCTATCCCTGCAGCCAGGATATTCGATAGTCTGGGCTCAATCCATACCGTGCCTGATGGGGGAATATCAGTGGCGTTTTTGCCCAGCCTGGCTTCGTCTTCCACAATAGTCAGCTCCCCGCGCAACGGGAAGCCTGCCCCCACGGCCTTGATCTCAGCCAGCTGGCTGGCCTCGCCCCGTATGATCATGCTGGGGAATTCGATGGCCTGTGTAGCCTTGAGTTGACGCCTGTCCGCTTCCTGCAGATACTTATCCGGTAACGCATGGTCCGCAGATATCACAAGATCGGCACCCAGCAGCAGCCCGCCCTGCCTGCCCAAAGCAGACTCCACCCGGTCGGTGAAAAAGCCCACAGCGGTGGTTGCCGCTACAGCAAGCACTAGCGCCATCAACAATACCCGCACCTCTCCCGAGGCCCAATGGCTGCGCAACTGGCGCCAGGCTAGCGACAGCGCCATCATATAGGGGCTGCTTCCGGAAGATGCCCATTCAGCGCGCCATTCAACTTGCCGCCCTGCAACAACAGCTGGCGCTGGCAGCGCCCTGCTAATGCCATGTCGTGTGTTACCAGAACCAGTGTCGTGCCTGTGGCCTCATTCAAATCGAACAGCAATTCGATAATATGCTGACCGGTGGCAGCATCCAGGTTGCCGGTAGGCTCGTCCGCAAACAGGATGGCAGGACTGGGCGCAAATGCGCGCGCAATGGCCACGCGCTGCTGCTCCCCACCTGAGAGCTGCTTGGGATAATGCGACAGGCGCGGTTCCAGGCCCACTCTATTCAAGGCTGCCAAGGCCAGTTCTTTGGCATCCTTGTTACCGGCTAGTTGCAACGGTAGCATCACGTTTTCCAGCGCGGTAAGCGACGGCAGCAACTGGAATGACTGGAAGACAAAACCCATATTGCGTCCACGCATCAATGCACGCCCATCTTCGTCCAGCACACCAAGGTCTTCGCCATTGATGAGCACTTTTCCACTGCTGGGGCTGTCCAACCCGGCAAGCAGGCCTAGCAGCGTCGATTTTCCGGAGCCGGAACGACCGACGATCGCTACACGCTCGCCAGCCTCAATAGCCAGGTCCAGGCCAGACAGGATCGTCAGTATGCTGTTGCTGCTGGTAACATACTTATCCAGAGAAATTGCTTCGATTGCCAGGGGTTTTTGCATGCTAGCTAGGTTCCAGTTCAGATTAATGTTCATTTTATTGCTCGGCGCGCTGGCAAATATCGCCATTTCAAATAGTGCACTGGCGGCAACGCCTACCATCCTTGTGTATGGCGACAGCCTTTCCGCGGCCTACGGCATCCCGCGCGAACAAGGCTGGGCGACGTTACTGCAGCAGCGACTGCAAAAGCAGGGATATGTCCATCAGGTAGTCAACGCCAGCATCAGCGGCGAAACGACCAGCGGCGGCCTGAGCCGCATCAAGGCAAGTCTGAAACAGCACAAACCGGACATCATGTTGCTTGAGCTCGGCGCCAACGATGGCCTGCGCGGATTGCCGGTAGCCGAGATGCGACAGAACCTGACCAGCATCATCGAAGCCGGCCAGAGCACAGGCGCCCGGACAATACTAATCGGCATCATGATCCCACCCAACTATGGCCCCAGCTACACGCGCGAGTTCAGTGCAAGTTTTCCTACACTTGCAAAACGCTACCACCTGCCCTTGGTACCTTTTTTATTGGACGGCGTCGCCGGCAAGCGCGAGCTTACCCAGGATGATGGCCTGCATCCAACCGCTGCCGCACAAAGCCTCATCTTGGATAATGTCTGGAAAACACTTGAGCCCGAGCTGGCGAAAACTCCGCCTAAATCCATAAAGAACAAATCCTAGCCTTGCTCCCAGACAATCATCAATCCAGTTTCGTCTTCCCTCGCCTGCATGCTGCACTCAACACCTACACCTGGTACCACCGCCAGCGCGTCATCGCAATAAACCAGCGGTAAACGCTCACGCTGCCAAGGTGGAATCCCGGCCTCCTGCAATAAATGTTTAAGTGTTCGAGTGGGCTTGGCCAGATCTGGCTTGAAGCGCTCACCGCCACTCCTGCTGGCAACCCTCAACTTGTTGATCCCCAGGCGTTCAAAAGCCAGCCCCACACCCAGCCTGCGCTCGAAAACGAGGCGGCTATTATCCGGCAGATCCAATTGGTCTTCGCCTTGCCACAGCAAAGCGAATGGCCGGTCATGGCCATTCAATTCCAGATAGGCCTGATTCTGGTATCGCCTCAAATAAATACCCCGGGAAGTATCAAGAGCAATTTTAATAGTGGCGTCAGCCTTTGAGGTCAGCAATTGTCGCAGCATCTCCTGCAGTCGTACCGTGGCTGGTTGTCTTTGCCCATTGACAGACAGCCACCAGCGCAGCAGGTTCCGCGCCCGCGCCTCAGGCAGGGCTGCCAGCTTTGCCAGGTCGAGTTGTTTGCTGGTTTCCCCGGCATCCATTTCCGCCAGCATATCTAGCAGCATGGCAGCCTCGGCCAGATGCGAAGCCGACCGCGCCAATGTCTGCTTTGCGGCAGGAAAGCGTTTCTCGAGGATGGGGAATATCTCGTGACGACAATAATTACGGTCGTAACTGATATCCTCGTTGCTCTCGTCAGTTATCCACTGCAGTTTTTTCCGCTCGGCATATGCCTGTAAATCGGCGCGGGAAATGTCCAGCAATGGCCTTAGCAGGCGCCTTGTCTCATCCTGCATTGCCATCGCCGACAAACCCTTTGCCCCTGCTCCGCGCAGGAGTTGCAGCAACAGGGTTTCGGCCTGGTCATCCTGGTGGTGTGCCAGTACGATGTAATCCGCCTGCTGGCCCAGCAAAGCCTTGTAGCGCACTTCGCGTGCCGCCGATTCAATGCCTGTACCGCTATCCCTACCAACTTTGACATGCTCTATTTGCAGCGGGACATCCAACGCCAAGCATACACCGCGGCAAAACTCGGCCCAGTCATCCGCATACTGGCTCAGGCCATGATGGACGTGCATGGCACGTAAATCGAAATCCATGGCCGGGCGTAATTCGGCGAGTAGTTCGAGTAATACGCGTGAGTCCAGGCCGCCGCTAAAAGCCACCAGGAGCTTTTGTCCAGGGCGGAGAATGGATCCTAGATAGGACGCCAGATGCGTTTGGAGTTGAGTATTGATTGCGGTAGCAGAAGTGATTTGAATGCTACTTAGCCGTGGCTTCTTTGAATTTGCCATAGCTCATGAGACGGTTGATTCTTGTTTCCAGTAGGCCTTTGAGAGGTTTTTTCTGTAGTCGCTCCAGTTCTTCGATCAGGGCGAGCCTCAGGGTTTGCATCAAGGCATCCGGCGCACGGTGTGCCCCGCCGACAGGCTCATCCACTATCCTGTCAATGAGGCCCAGCGCCTTTAGGCGCGGAGAAGTGATTGCCAGGGTTTCTGCGGCAATCGAGGCCTTATCTGCGCTTTTCCACAAGATGGAGGCGCAGCCTTCGGGTGAAATGACGGAGTAAGTGGAGTATTGCAGCATCATCAGGTGATCAGCCACTCCCAGCGCAAGCGCCCCGCCGGAGCCACCCTCGCCGATGACGACGGCAATGATAGGCGTTTTCAACTCTGCCATGACATACAGGTTACGTGCGATCGCCTCCGACTGGCCGCGCTCCTCGGCACCGATGCCCGGATAAGCGCCCGGTGTATCGATCAGGGTAATGATAGGCAAGCCGAATTTTTCCGCCAGCCGATAGAGCCGTAAAGCCTTGCGGTAACCCTCCGGGCGCGGCATGCCGAAATTCCGGTGCTGACGCTCTTTGACGTCACGGCCCTTCTGATGGCCGATCACCATCACAGACTGCCCCTCGAAGCGCGCCATGCCGCCTATGATTGCCGCATCGTCGGCAAATGCACGATCGCCGTGCAGCTCTTCGAAATCGGTAAACAGGCCTTTAATGTAATCCAGCGTATAAGGCCGTTGCGGATGACGGGCTACCTGGGATATCTGCCAGGCAGTAAGCTTGGCGTAGATGTCCTTGGTCATGGTCTGGTTCTTCTGGTGCAAACGATCAATCTCATCTGAAATATCGTGTGCAGAGCCATTATGTACACCACGCAGCTCTTCTATCCGGGCCTCAAGCTCGGCTATCGGTTGTTCAAATTCAAGGAAACTTGTTTTCATGCTCAAATGCCTTCATAAATCATTATGTGAATTATAGAGCTTTTAGCTATCAGGGTTCAGTAAACACCGATTCAGTTATACAGAATTTTGACGTTCTCGTCAGATAGCCATGTCCTCAAGCCCGTCAGCAGCTCATCCTGCAACTCAACCCGCCACGGGTCGCCTAGCATCAGCTCGACGCGCGCATCGTCGTTATGGTATTCCACCTTGACTGCGCAACCTTTGCGCTCACTCCCTTCCAGGGCTCCGTTTTTGCAATACGGCAACAGCAATTCGCGCAGCCTGCCTGCATCGGCCTGGCCATTGCACGATATCCTGAGCAGGCTGGCGTAGGCGCTGCGGGCTGCGGCAAGGTCATACAGGCGGCGGGCATTGACCCGCAAGCCGCCGGAGAAGTCGTCATTGCTGACGCGTCCTTCCACAATCAACAGTTGATCGTCCTTAAGCAAGCTCTGGCTCTGGTTAAGCAGTTCACTACCCACCACGATTTCTATCCTGGACGTGGCGTCATCCAGGGTCACAATCGCCATCTTGCCGCGCGCCGTCATACGGATGCGGACGCCAGTCACCACGCCGGCCAATATCTGCGGCTGCTCCTGTGGCGCCAGGCTATCCAGCCCACCACGCACGAAAGCGGCAAGTTCTTTTTGATAGCCCAGATACGGATGGCCGCTGAAGTAAAACCCCAGCGCAGCTTTTTCCTGCGTCAGGCGCTCCGCCTCAGGCCACTCGGGCACCTGCGGCAAGACATGCACCGCACTATCCGCCGCCGCGCCGAATAGGCTGTTTTGCCCCTTGTTGGCACTGCTTTGCTCGGCGGCACTGATGGCCAAACTTACCCCAGCGAGGAATGCCGCACGGCTGGGCCCCAGCTTATCAAAAGCTCCGGCCCGGATCAGCGATTCGATCACCCGCCGATTCACCTTGCGCAAATCCAGCCTGCTGCAAAAATCGAACAGGTCCTTGAACGGGCCATCTTGTGCGCGAGCTGCCAGTATGCCCTCGATTGCCGCCCAGCCTGTGCCTTTTACGGCACCCAGGCCATACAGCACCTGCTGCTCGTTAACCGGCTTGAAGCGGAATTCGCTCTGGTTGATATCCGGTGCCAGCACTTCTACCTTATTAGGCACGCAGTCGTCATAAAAAATATGCACGCTGTCCGTATTGTTCATGTCCGCCGACATGGTGGCGGCGAGGAATGCTGCGGGGTAATGCGTTTTAAGATAGGCCGTCTGGTAGGCGACCAGCGCATAGGCCGCAGCATGAGATTTGTTGAAGCCGTAGCCGGCAAACTTCTCCATCAAGTCAAATAACTCTTCCGCCTGGCGCGCAGGCGTACCGGTCTTGGTCGTAGCACCTTCAACGAAGATGGCACGCTGCGCGTCCATTTCGTCCTTGTTCTTCTTACCCATGGCACGGCGCAGCAAGTCGGCGCTGCCGAGACTATAGCCGCCCACCACTTGGGCAATCTGCATCACCTGTTCCTGGTAAATCATGATGCCATAGGTTTCACGCAGAATAGGCTCCACGAGGGGATGCGGGAATTCAACGCGCTGCAATCCATGCTTACGCCGGCAATAATCTGGGATCAGGTCCATCGGGCCAGGGCGATACAAGGCCACCAGCGCGATAATGTCCTCAAAGCAGTCCGGCTTCGCCTGTTTGAGCATGTCCTTCATGCCACGTGATTCCAGCTGGAAAACGGCCGTCGTATTGGCAGCTTTAAGCAGGTTGTAGGTCGCCTTGTCATCCAATGGCAAAGTTTCCAGGGACAGCGGCGGCAAGCCCTGCTGCAGACGCTGGGCATTGACATTGGTCATGGCCATATCGAGTATGGTCAATGTGCGCAGACCGAGGAAGTCGAATTTGACCAAGCCGATGGCTTCTACATCATCCTTGTCGAACTGGCTGATGACATTTTCGCCGCCAGGCTGGCAGTAGATCGGCGTAAAATCAGATATCTTCCCCGGAGAAATTAATACCCCACCGGCGTGCATCCCTACGTTACGCGTCAAACCTTCTAGCCGGAGCGCGAGTTCCAGCAGTTCCTTGACTTCTTCTTCCTGCTCACGCCGCTCCTGAAGCTGCGGCTCCTTCTCCAGCGCACTGGCCAGCGTGATGCCTAACTCAAGCGGAATGAGTTTTGCCAGGCCGTCCACGAGATTAAATGGCAGGTCGAGCACACGCCCGACATCGCGGATCACAGCCTTGGCTGCCAGGGTACCAAAAGTGGAGATTTGCGAAACCGACTCCCGGCCGTATTTTTGTTTCACATAATCGATGACGCGGTCACGCCCTTCCTGGCAAAAATCGATATCGAAGTCAGGCATGGATACCCGCTCCGGATTAAGGAAACGTTCGAACAGCAATGCGTATTGCAAGGGATCCAGATCGGTAATACCCAGGCTGTAAGCGACAACAGACCCGGCCCCAGACCCGCGGCCCGGCCCGACCGGCACGCCATTATGCTTGGCCCAATTGATAAAATCCGCCACGATCAGGAAGTACCCGGCAAAACCCATCTGGATAATGACTGTAGTCTCAAAATCCAACCTGGCCTCGTACTCGGCCCGTTTTGCCTCTCGTTTGTCAGCATCCGGATAAAGCAGCTGCAAGCGCTTTTCCAGGCCTTCGCGCGATTGCGCGACCAGGTACTCTTCCAAGCTTTCGTTGTTGGGCGTAGGGAATTGCGGCAGGTAGTTTTTACCAAGGGTAAGGGTCAGATTGCAGCGTTTCGCAATCTCGACACTATTGGCCAGTGCTTCCGGAATATCCGCGAACAAGTCGGCCATTTCGGCCTGCGTCTTGAAATACTGGTCAGGCGTAAAATGCTTTGGGCGGCGCTTGTCAGCCAGCACATAACCTTCGGCTATGCATACGCGTGCTTCATGTGCCTTGAAGTCGTCCGTATCGATAAACTGCACCGGATGCGTCGCTACTACAGGTAGCCCAGCCTCGGATGCCAGCATCAGCGCACGGCTGATATAGGCTTCCTGCTGTGTATGGCCTGCACGCTGCAGCTCGATATAGAAACGACGGGGAAACAGCATCTCCCACTCGGCGGCCACTCGGCTGGCAGCTTGGGTGTTGTCCTGCAATAAGGCCTGCCCCACATCCCCACCCATCGCGCCTGACAGCAGGATAAGTCCGTCTGTGCTGCCCTCGGCAAACCACTGCCGCTTAATCTCTGCACGGCCGCGATGCTGGTTATGCAAATAAGCCTGGGTGAGTAACTGGCACAAACGCAGATAGCCGGCCTGGGTCTGGCAGAGCAGCAACAGGCGATAGGGCTGGTCACGATTGGT
Organism: uncultured Methylophilaceae bacterium; assembly: GCA_964494575.1. Taxonomy (GTDB): domain Bacteria; phylum Pseudomonadota; class Gammaproteobacteria; order Burkholderiales; family Methylophilaceae; genus JBCKUK01. The sequence goes on from CAZBSR010000011.1 coordinate 15,079, forward strand.
TTCGTTCTCCAGCCAGATATCGCATCCGAGCAAAGGCTTGATACCACTGCCGCGGGCGGCCTTATAGAATTTGACCGCGCCGAAGATATTGCTCAGGTCTGTGAGCGCCAGTGCCGGCATTTGGTCTGCCTGGGCACGCTTGACGTAGTCGTCGATACGAACAATACCGTCGACGATGGAGTATTCGCTATGGCAACGCAGATGGATAAAAGAGGGTTGATGCATACAACAGGATTTTACCCGATTAGCGGGTCAATCGGCTTGACCCTTACGCGCTCAGGCTAAAAATTACCGCTGGGATTGCCGCTGGATCAACCTGCAATCGGGGATGCGGTCTGGCCCAAGAGTTCATTAATGTTCGTGATCAGCTCTTCATCTTGCACCGGCTTACCGAGGAAAGCATTCACCCCCAACTCTTTTGCGATATTGCGATGCTTTTCCGCCGTACGCGAACTGATGATAATGATCGGGATATTAGCCGTAAGGGCATCGCCGCGCACGTTACGCGCCAGCTCGAAGCCATCCATACGCGGCATCTCGATATCCAGCAACATGATGTCAGGCACAGTCTCCTGTAGTTTCTGTAAGGCATCCATGCCATCCTTGGCCGTCACCACGATATAGCCTTCACGTTCAAGCGTGCGTCCCAACACCTTGCGCATAGTGAGCGAATCATCGACCACCATCACAGTAGGCACGGTTTTGATCTCGGGAGCTACTATAGCTGCAGCCTTGACATTGCTGACAGCCAGGAATTCACGGTTAGCCAACTGGACCGGGTTAACGATCAGCACAATACTTCCGTCCCCCATCACCGTCGCGCCAATAATACCGGGCACACGTGCCAGTTGTGAGCCGATGGCCTTCATGACGATTTCCTGGTTACCAAGGATTTCATCCACATGCATGGCGATATGGTGGGTACCGCTGCGCAATAACAGTAACGGCGTATAGTTTTGCTCTTCCGGCTCCTGGTCAGCCTCGCCAATCAGCTTGGCAAGGAAGTGCAGTGGATAATCGCGCCCTGCCCAGGAAACATTGCTGGCTTCTCTCGCTTCTGCCAAAGGAGCGGGCTTCAGCTTCTGTACCTGCTCAACCATGATGGACGGCACGGCAAAAATACGTGAGCCGGCCCGGATCAACACAACCTGGGCAACCGACAGGGTCACCGGCAGGTAGATCGTAAAAATCGCGCCACGGTCTTCGGTATTACTAACATCGATACGGCCGCCCAGCGCTGCGATATCCGTGCGCACCGCATCCAGCCCAACGCCTCGACCGGCGATCTGGGTGATGCTCGTAGCAGTGGAGAACCCAGGCTCGAAGATAACGGACAGCAGAATATCCGGGCTCACCACTTGGTCAGCCGTAAACAGGCCATTCTGTACCGCTTTTTCACGAACCTTGTCCAGATTGATACCGGCGCCGTCGTCAACTACCGTCAGCACGATTTCGTCGTTTTCCTGAATGACTTTAAGGGTGATGTTGCCGACCTCTGATTTGCCCGCTTTTTTACGTTGCGCCGTGGTCTCCAAGCCATGCCCTACCGCGTTACGCAGTAAATGCTCCAGCGGTGCGCCGATCTTGTCCAGCACGCTGCGATCAAGCTCGACGGTATCGCCCTCTATGTGCATATCTACGCGCTTATCCAGATCGCGCGCGGTCTGGCGAACGATGCGGTGTAGGCGCTCGGAGATAAGCGAAAATGGCACCATACGCACATCCATCAGGCCATGCTGAAGTTCGCGGTTCATCCGATTCTGCTGTTGCAGTGCAGCTTGTGTTTCATCGAGATTGACCAGCAAGCCATGCTGAATAGTCGCAACGTCGTTGACGCTCTCGGCCATCATGCGGGTCAGTTCCTGCAAGCGGGTAAAACGATCGAATTCCAGCGGATCGAATGTTTCCTGGGCTTCCTGCAGCAAGGTCATACGCGACTGCAGCTGACTTTCAGTCTCAATTTCAAGTTCGCGCAAGTGACCGCGGAGACGATGTACGCTTTCTGTCAGATCCAGCGAAAACTGCTTGAACCCCTGCATTTCTCTATCCATGCGGGAGCGCGCGATACTGATTTCACCTGCCTCATTGATCAATCGATCCAGCACATCGGCACGTAACCGCAGGTACTGGGCACGACGATCGGCAGAACGCCCGGGGCTGGCGACTTCCTCAGCGCCTGGCGCACTACCCGTACGACCCGTTGTACTTGCACCGACAGCTTCTTCGAGCAACGCACCGATGCGGTCAAGGTCGATAAACATATCGTCAAAATCTACCGCGCTGACCTTGCCCTTCAGCGCCTGGATGATCCTGTCCTCCATGCCGTGCACAGTATCGCCCAACGCCGATTGGCCAGCCATACGGGCGCTACCCTTGAGCGTATGCAGTACGCGCTGCAATGCATCAGGATGGTCATTCTCGGCGGGGTTAACACGCCACGCCCTTAATTCGTTACCCACCTGCGGTACGAGCTCACGGGCTTCCTCGACAAAGATGGTGAGCAGTTCCTGATCGACTACATTGCTCTCCGCTGTTTCAGATCTTTTCGCTTCCGCCGGCACCGGCTCAATAACTGGCGCTGGTTCGAGCTCGAATTGGGGCTCTTGCTCCGGAGCTTCAATCTGGATCACCGGCGCGGCCAGTAATTCTGCTTCCAGCTCAGCCTGCTCAGACACTTCCGGTTCTGCGCCAGGTGGCTCAATCTCAATCACCACATTATCGTTCTCATCGGAACCTGCAAGCTCTGTGGCTTCTTTCAGCGCAGCCAGCAGTCTGGATACCGGTTTTGGCTCATTCAGTTCGCCGACCTTTGCCATCATATCGACCAGTGTCGCAACCACGTTACTGAGCAGCGTCAGGGTCTGTTCAGTCCATTGACCATCATAGGCATCAAGCCAGTGCTCTAGCGTCCTTGCCAGCGTCTCGATGGATTTGAACCCTGTAGCCCCCGCATTGCTTGCCAAAGTATGTGCCGAACTGATGATTGCGGCTGTGGGTTTTTCCGGATGATTAACCGATAGCAATGCAAGCTCATCGTTAAGCACCTTCAGGTGCTGTTTGGCTTCACCAAGGAATATATTGAATAGCGTCCGGCTGATTTTTCGCGTGCCGCCAATCAGGACTTCTTCGGCCTCTGCCGCAGGCTTCTGTTTGGCGCTCTCGTTTTCCAGCTCCGCAGCCTCCCGCTGCCATTGCTCATAACTGAGCTCGACCGAATTTGCTTCCCTTAACTGGGCAGCCCAACCGGCAAAAGCGGCGCTGGCCTTCTCTACGAAAGTCAGTTGTGCCGGACTGGGAATCACTTTGCTTTCCATGACATGATTGAGCAGCTTCTCAACGCTCCAGGCCACCTCGCCCAGTGCATTCAGCCCGACCATACGACCACTACCCTTGAGTGTATGGAAGCCGCGTCGGACTTCAACCAGAGGCTCACGATCTGTAGCATTCACTCTCAGCGCCTGCAGATTCTGCGCGATATTTGCCAGCACTTCCTCGGCCTCGGTCAGGTAAATATCCAGCATCTCTGCATCAAGGGAGCTGTCGGTAACTTTTTTATCTTCGACCTTGGCGGGCGCTTCGCTCGGCACTTCACTGGAAGCCTCGCCAACAGGGACCGCTTTCTTCCTGGAGGCCGGTTTTTTGGGAGATGCTACGCTAAGCCCGGCTTTAGCCAGTTCCGCATCAAGCCTTGCCAGCGAGCCTTCGAGTGCTTTGATGGACAATGGCCTGACATGAGGCAGCTCTTCTACGTAGAAGCCCAGCATACTCAGGCTTTCAGCCACCAGTTCAAACTGATCCTGGCTGGACTCCTGTTTTGATACATGGGCTTCACTACGGAAATACTCTACAAAGGCCGAACAGGCGCGAGCCATCGCGGTAGGCGTTGCCATATCCAGCATGTCGAATGCTGCAACAATCTGTAGCAAGGGCTTTTCTGCCGTTTCCAGCACCTGCCGGTCAGACGTATTGCGGAAATAAGTATCGAGCGCTTGCTCGGCAATACTCAGGGCGTCCTTGATCTGCTGGGCCACAGCCAAGAGTGCATCCGTGTCTGGATTTTCCTCTTTATCCCCGACCACATCCTGTTGCTGCCTGCCGGCGGTCGTCTCAACGCGGCTCGCATCAGCGCTCCCATCGGCGCCAGGCAATAGCTGATCCAGCTCAAATATAGCCTTGACTCTGGCAATCCGATCGTTTTCCGGGGCACTTAAAGCAACATAATAAAGAACATCACGCAATAAATTCCCTGTTGCCCTGGTCGCGCCTTCACTAAGGCTGCGCAACTGCTGATCCAGGCGCCGACACAGCCGTTTTACAGCCGCGTTTTCAGCAATAATTTTTTGTGCCAGTGTGTCGGTAAAGGCGCCAGCCGCCCACCATAGCGTCTTTTGTGCAGGCTGCTGCTGCACTTGTTGTACATTATCGATGGCCGAGCGCATGGTCTCCAGGCTTTCTGCACTGGAACTCTTGAGCCAATTCACTAAGGATTTCTGGAAAGTTTGCCGTTGCTCCGCCACATACGCCGGCATTGCAGCTTCATCTAGGTCATTACTGGGGATGTCTTTAGGTGCGCGCAAGGAAGTGTCAGGGAAAAACAGCTCGCTCTCTTCCACGGTCTCGCCCTGCAATGTCGCCATCTTCTGCATTGTAGGGAAAAGGCGCAGCGGCATATCCTGTCCGCCATCAAGCAACGCTTGCAGGTATGTGCTCAGTTCATCAACTGCCTGCCGCAGGCTTTCCAGTGCTTCAGCAGAACTGGCAACTGTCTTTTTTTCCAGTTTGGAAGCAAGTTTTTCTATTTCACTACAGTAGCGCTTACAGCCTTGCAGGCCGACCATATCCAGCGCGCCGCTCACTTGGTACAGGTGCGCCTGGGAAAAACGCAATTCCGAGATATCTTCGGATTTGGCTACAGCCTCGAAATTTTCCAGAACGCTTTTCAACGCCTGGTCAATCTCATCCTTAACCCAGGTTAATGGGCCTATGTCGAAATCTTCGGTCACCTTTGCTCCCGCACACTCATTTTAAATCGCTCAGGAGAGCTTGAAGCCTGCTACGGAACTCCGCAGGTCGCCCGCCAGAGCAGAAAGCTGGCCCACGGACTGCGCCGTTTCCTTGGTGCCTTCTGTAGTTTGGGATGTAATATTCTGAATCTGTTGCATGTTGCGGCTCACGGTCGAAGCCACTTCGGTCTGCGCCGCCGTGGCAGCGGAAATAGCTTGAATCAGTTGCGCCAGATTGTTGGTAACCGTTTCAATTTCATTCAGTGCCTGGCCAGCAGCGTCTGACAATCGGGCACCTTCAACCACACCTTCTGTACTCTTTTCCATCGCGGCAACCGCGCCATTTGTATCAGTCTGAATGGTCTTCACAATCGCACTAATCTGCTTGGTAGCTTCTGAAGAACGCTCAGCCAAACGCTGCACTTCCTCCGCAACCACGGTAAAGCCCCGGCCCGCTTCACCCGCGGACGCGGCCTGAATCGCCGCGTTCAACGCCAGGATGTTCGTCTGTTCGGTAATGTCGGAAATCAGTTCAACGATTTCACTAATTTCCTGGGAGCTTTCACCCAGCCGTTTAATACGTTTTGAAGTTTCCTGGATTTGCGTACGGATTTCATTCATACCCGAAATCGTGTTCTGTACCGCCTTGGTACCCTGAGTAGCTGCCTGCAGGGAACGCTGCGCCACCTGGGATGCCTGGCCCGCATTGCTGGATACCTGCAAAATCGAGCGCGTCATGATGGTAACGGCTTCGCCCGTTTCCACGATCTGTTTGGATTGCTGTTCAGCAGCAGTCAAAAGCGAAGCAGAAGTACCTTGCGCCTGGGCCGTCGCGTTATTCACCTGCTCTGTAGCACGGTTAATTTCCGTCACTAGGTCTCGCAAGCTGTCGATCGTGTAGTTGATCGAATCCGCGATGGCGCCTGTAATATTTTCCGACACCTTCGCTTTCACAGTCAGGTCACCATCAGCCAGATCGCCCATTTCATCCAGCAGATTCAAAATAGCTTCCTGATTACTCAGATTGGCTTTTTCAATCTCAACGAATTGCTGACGCGCATTGGTTACCTGGCGATAGCCAATCAAAACCAGCAGAATCAGTGCAATGAACCCCGCGACCACCGATACCAACAACCATAGCCCGGCCTTGCCCTGAGCTTGATACTGGGTAACCGCCACGCGCGCCGTGGCCAGGATCTCATCACTGGCAGCCACAATTCCGCTCAGGTTTGCGTTTGATTTTTCGACAGCCTCGACAGGCCTGTCGCTTACCGCCACTACGTTGATTTTACTGATGTCGTCATGCAGCGACGCCCACTTCGATTCAATCTGATCCAGCAATGGCGCAACTTCTCCGCCCCTTATTATCGTTTCGGCTTCCAGCTTGCGCATAGACTTGATATTGCTGTCCATGCTGCCCATGATGTTGGCCAGCCGGCCAACAGCAGCTTGATCGCCGTGGACCGCGAGCGCAGCATCCCGTGCAGCCTGCTGGACACGCACCTGAACATCGGCTGAGGCCTCGGAAAAATGCTGGTCACGATTGACCTGCATCAAATTAAGCAACAGACCGATCAAGGCCACGGCAAAACATAGCAGTAATAAGCCCAATAATCCGCGCGGGGTCTCACCTGCTGACTGCCCGGACTGACCGGCCTGCCTTGTGAACAACCCTTTAATATCAGCCACTAGCTTGGCTGGCAAACTTTTTATGTTAGCAAAATTGATTGCCATCACTGCCCCCTGATTTTATATGCCTAACTGCTGGTGCAAGCTCAAGCTGCGACTTGCATAAATTCATTTTGATTAAGTAGCTTTTCAATATCCAGCTCTCGCCAGACTCTTCCATCCGCATCTTTATACTGGCTTGGCTGCCACGGCGGGCTCTGTTCGCTATCTTTCTGGATTTTCATATCCTCAAGGCTGCGCAAGCCTATCAACCCAGTGACCAGCAAGCCCGCATTAACTCCAAACTTCCCATGCACAAGCAATATACGACTTTCGGCCGTTGCGCTTGTAGGTGGGTTGCCGAAAAAAACTGCTAGGTCGGTGAGTGCATATAGATTTCCACGCACATTGGCCATGCCTATAAACCAGGAGTGCGTCTGAGGTACGCGCATGATTTCCGGGAAAGGTAGCACTTCACTAATATCAGCCAGGGCCACTAACCAGTCCGAGCCGCTAATGGTTACACCTAATCGAGAAGAAGAAGACGCACGGCTACTTTCGGACTGACTTTTTATTCTTGCTAAGATGTCCTGCTGATAAGCCTGAAGATTTAATTTCTTCTTGGCCATTTTTAGCCTAGTGACTGAATCTTGGTCAAAAGCTCTTCAGCTTGCACAGGTTTGATTACGCATTCCTTGGCACCCTGACGTATCGCCCACATGCGGTCTGTGGCGCTTTCTTTGCCAGTGCAGACAATCACGGGAATATGCTCGGTCTTGGGGTTTTTTGAAAGTGCGCGCGTGGTCTGAAAACCATTAAGGCCAGGCATCAGAATATCCATCAGCACCAGGTCGGGGGTATCAACTTCAACTTTAGTCAGACACTCTTCCCCGCTTTCTGCCGTGGTTACAGCAAAGCCTGCCTTTTCCAACAATTCCGTCAGGTACGCACGATCCGTTTCCGAATCATCTACCACTAAGATTTTATGTATAGCCATGAGTTAAT